>JAHECQ010000148.1 GCA_024641625.1 Acidimicrobiales bacterium
TCTGCCCTTGTTCGTCGATGTCTCGGAGTTCGGTCCAATCCAAGACCACGGCCAGCGACTCGCGTCGACCGGCCAGGAGCCGCCCGTTCGCGTCGAGAATGCGACCTCGTGGGGCCTCGGTGTAGATCTCCCGGGTCCGGTTGCCGGAGGCAACCTGTTCGAACGTTGCGCCCTGCATCACCTGGAGAAACCACAAGCGAGCAAGGAGGACGCCGAACAACGACAGCGCCAGGAATGCCAGGAAGCCCATTCGCCGGGAATCGTTCATGCCAGACTCCTCGCCCAGCTGCGCTGACACCTTCGCAAGACCTTCACGCCCCCATACCGTCGTCGGGACCCGTCATCGTACGCTCATCGGTCATCCAGCGGGCGACGCGCGCCATCGTCGGACCCAAGATCGCACCGGCGAATCCGGCGCCGAGCACGCCGACGATCGCCCGCCAACCACGCGGTGGATCCTGGCCGAACACGGCTCCGACCAGCCACGACAGGCTGGTCACGACCATGACCGCCAAGGCTCCTTGGACCACCCGGAAGCTGGTGCCTGGTTGGAGCAGGCGAACCCGAACCACCCCGATGCTCCAGACGGCCAACGTGTACACCAGGGCATGCAGGCCGAACGGACCGAACTGGAACAGGTCGACCATGAGCCCGGTGATGAACGCCAGGAGTGCTGCGTCCTCGGTTCGGGCGACGAATCCGAGACCGACGACGAGCAGCAGCGGGGCATCGAGGCGCACCCGACCGCCGACGAAGATCAATTGATCGAAGATCACCGCTTGGGCAACCGTCGCGGTGGCGATCGCAAGGAGGGCGTAAACCCAGCGGATGCCGCTCACTCCGGCACCAACAAGACGGTCAGGAACGTCATCCGGTTCAGGTCGACGAAGGGCTTCAGCGTGCGTCGGTCGCGTTCGATGTCCACCACCATCGAACCGACGGGGATGCCACCGGGGTAGCGGCTGCGGTCGAAACCACTGGTTCTGAACCGATCGCCCGTCTGGGCCAGATCGAGCGAGGCCTCCGCGAGATCGACGACCAGCGGGCGACCCGAGCCGCTTCCGGCAGCGAGGCCGAACGCACCGGTCACCGGATCCGTCACCCCGACGCTGAAGCGGGGATCGGTGATGAGGCGAATGGCGGAACGATCACCGGTCACCATCATCACTCGGCCGGCGAGCCCCCGACCGGTCACCACCGGCATCCCCTCGGTGATGCCGTCGTCGCTACCTCGGTCGATCTCGACGATCCGCTCGAGGCCGGTTCGCCGATCGGCAACGACCCGACCGGTCACACGGGGGATGTCCTCGACGAACGGCAGGTCGGTGGCCAGCAACAGGTCCTGGAGTTCGACCTCGGCGTCGGGCAGGCGATCGACCTGGCCCTCCAAGTCGGCGACCCGGGAGCGCAGCTCGTCGTTCTCCGTGCGAAGGGTGTCGTAGTGCACCGCGCCGTTCCATGCATCGACTGCCGGGCCGGCCGCCCAGGCGACCCCGTCACGCAGCGGTTGGGAGACGGTCAGCATGTACCGCCGCGCCGACTGAAACGGCCCGAACTGGCGCGAATCAAGGGTCATGAGCGCGACCGCCGTGATCATCAACAGGATGATCGTCCGGCGGGACCGAACCGCGAGTCGAGCCACCAGGCGCGGTTAGTCGGCCGGCGACGGGTACAGCGAGCGCAGCGAGTCGTACGCTTCGAGGTACATGCCGGAGCCGATGGCCACCGCGTGCAGTGGGTTGCGAGCGATCTTGATCGGCATGCCGGTTTCGGAGTTCAGCCTGGAATCGAGCCCGTGCAACAGTGCGCCGCCGCCCGCGAGCGTGATGCCGTGTTCCATGATGTCGGCCGCAAGCTCGGGGGGTGTCTTGTCGAGCGTGACCTTCACCGCATCGACGATGGCGGTGACCGGCTCGGACAAGGCCCCGCGGATCTCCTCGGTCGTCGTGAGGATCGTCTTGGGGAGGCCACTGACGAGGTCGCGGCCACGAATCTCCGCCTGATACTCCTCGGCCAGGGCGTCGGCCGAACCGAGTTGGATCTTGATCTCCTCCGCGGTGCGTTCACCCAGAGCCAGCGAGTATTCCTTCTTGATGTAGTTGATGATCGACTGGTCGAGTTCGTCGCCCCCGATGCGGACCGACTGGCTGGCCACGATGCCACCGAGCGAGATGACGGCGACCTCGGTCGTGCCGCCGCCGATGTCGACCACCATGTTGCCCGTCGGGTCCTGCACGGGAAGACCGGCGCCGATGGCTGCCGCCATCGGCTCCTCGATGATGATGGCGTGACGGGCGCCGGCAAACTCGGCGGCGTCGCGCACCGCTCGCTGCTCGACCCCGGTGATGCCCGAAGGCACACAGATGACGATGCGGGGCTTGGCCACCCACCGGCCCGGGCTGACCTTCTGGATGAAGTAGCGCAGCATCTCCTCGCACACGTCGAAGTCGGCGATGACGCCGTCCTTGAGGGGACGGATGGCCTGGATGTGGCTGGGTGTGCGCCCGATCATCCGCTTGGCCTCCAATCCCACTGCGAGTGGTCGGCCGGTATTGACGTTGATGGCAACGACCGATGGCTCGTCGAGCACGATGCCCTGACCGCGGACGTACACCAGGGTGTTGGCGGTGCCGAGATCGACCGCCATGTCGCGGGCACCGACTGAACCGAGCATGCTTGAGAATTTGCGGGACATGTTCACTCTCTCACCCGGGTAGTCGGCTGACGGCCGCCGGGAGCGGTCGCTTCAAGGCTAGGAGAAGACCAGCATCGGAACAAGGGCGTGGTCGTTCCGCGTGTGGGCGTCGCTGAGGTGGCTCAGACGAGACCAGGGAAGAAGATCGCGATTTCGCGCTCCGCGGACTCGTTCGAGTCGGAACCATGGACGAGGTTTTCGGTCGTGATCGTGCCGAAGTCACCACGGATAGTGCCCGAAGGAGCGCTGGCCGGGTTGGTCGGACCCATCATCGAACGAACGACCGCGAAGGTGTCCTCCGGGCCTTCGATGACGGCCACCAACGCCGGACTGCGGCTCATGAACGCCACCAGATCGTCGTAGAAGCCCTTCCCGACATGCTCCTCGTAGTGGCGGCCCAACAGCTCGGCATCGAGGAGGCGAAGCTCGGCGGCGGCGATCCTGAGACCCTTGCGTTCGAATCGACCGAGGATCTCTCCGACCAGACCGCGTTCGACGGCGTCAGGTTTACAGATGACAAGCGTTCTACTCACGGGCCGGAGCCTATCGGGGTCGATAGGTTGCGGACCGCCGCCGACTCGCGACAGGCGACTTCACTCAGTCAGCGACGATGGACCGAGCGGCCCGGCGCACCTCACCGACCACGTACAGACTGCCGGAGACCAGAATGAGATCGTCGCCCGTGGTCACCGACTTGGCTCGTCGCAGCGCCGACACCGCATCGGGAACGACCTCGGCGGTGATTCCCAGCACCGCCGCGGCCCGGGCAACCTCTTCGGCCGACTGTGCCCGTGACCAATTGGGTTGGGTCACGATGACCGCATCGAAATCGGTGGCGCCCAGCGCTTCGAGCATCTCGACGGGGTCCTTTCCGTTGAGCAACCCGACCACGAGAACCCATGAACCGAGCCGTGCGAATTCGGTGTCGAGCGTCTGCTTGGCGGCCCGGGCACCATCGGGATTGTGCGCGCCGTCGAGGATGACCGTGGGGTCGCGGCTGACGACCTCGAATCGGGCCGGTAGTTCGACCTTCTCGAGGGCAGATTCGATGATCTCCTGTTCGAGCGGCCGCCCGAAGAACGCCTCGACCACTGCCACTGCGTTGGCCAGGTTGTCGCCCTGATGCCGACCGTGGAAGGGAACGTGCAGCTGCTCGTAGAAGGCCCCCGGCGTGCGCAGGTCGATCATGCGGCCCCCGACCGCGGCCAGGTTCGACTCGACGACGAAGTCCTCCCCCGCAACCCAGAGATCGCTACGGGGCTCGGCATCGATGACCGCTCGCACGTCCTCGAGTGGCTCGCCCAACACCACATGGCTTCGTGGCTTGATGATGCCGGACTTCTCCTCGGCGATACGGGTCCGCCATCCATCGGCGCCATCGGTATGGTCCTTGCCGATGTTGGTGATGAGGGCCACGTCCCCGTCGACGATGTTCGTGCTGTCGAAGCGCCCGAGCATCCCGACTTCCACCACGGCCACATCCACCCCCTTCTCGGCGAACCAGACCAGGGCCGCCGCCACGAGAAGGTCCCATCGGCCAGGGGGTCGGGACATGAGTGGCTCGATATCGGCCAGGAACGACAGGACTTCGGCCAGTTCGACATCGGAGATGTAGTCGCCGTTGTACGCCAGCCGCTCGTTGATCCGTTCGATGTTGGGGCTGGTGAAGGTACCGACGGACAGGCCCGTCTCGCTGAGGATGGCGCTGGCATAGCGCGAGGCCGAACCCTTGCCGTTGGTACCGGTGATGTGGATGATGCGGTACGCGAGTTGGGGGTGACCGCACAAGTCGACCAGCTCGGTGATGGCGTCGAGACCCAGCCCCTCGGTCTTGCCGGCGATGGGGAGCGCCCGGGTACGGCCTTTCGCCGCGCCCTCGAGATTGGTGTGGGCGTCGAGGAAGGCGAGTGCGGCCTTGATGTCCAAGCGGACTCCCAACGAGGGTTGGTGGGACGGGTGTGGTCGGGACGGCGGCGGCACCGCCGGTCTAGGAAGCGGCGCGTCGAGACCGGTTCCGGGCACCGGTGCGAGGAACCAACGTCGGGTTCACCCGTTCGAGCACGGTCGGGGCGTCGATGACGCACCGACCGACGTCGTCGCGACCGGGAAGGTCGAACATGACATCGAGCAGCACTTCCTCGAGGATCGCCCGAAGGCCGCGTGCGCCCGTTCCCCGCAACAACGCCTGGTCGGCGATGGCATGGAGTGCCTCAGAGGTGAACTCGAGTTCGACGTCTTCCATCTCGAAGAACTTCTGGTATTGCTTGACCAGCGCGTTCTTCGGTTCGACGAGGATCTCGACCAGCGCCTCGTGCGACAAGTTGGTCACCGTGGCGGTGACCGGGAGGCGGCCGACGAACTCGGGGATCAACCCGAACTTCAGGAGGTCCTCGGGGAGGATCTCGGCGAAGACCTCGCTGCGGTCATGCTGGGTTGCGCTGCGTACATCGGCTCGGAAACCGATTGCCTTCGAACCCAGGCGTCGCTCGATGATGTCCTCGATGCCGGCGAACGCGCCGCCACAGATGAACAAGATGTTCGAGGTGTCGATCTGGATGAAGTCCTGATGCGGATGTTTTCGGCCACCCTGAGGGGGAACCGAGGCGACCGTGCCCTCGAGGATCTTGAGCAACGCTTGCTGAACGCCTTCGCCCGACACATCGCGGGTGATCGAGGGGTTCTCGCTCTTGCGGGCGATCTTGTCGATCTCGTCGATGTAGATGATGCCGGTCTCGGCTCGCTTCACGTCGAAGTCGGCCGCCTGGAGGATCTTGAGCAGGATGTTCTCGACGTCCTCGCCCACATAGCCGGCCTCGGTGAGGGCCGTGGCATCGGCAATGGCGAACGGCACATTCAGGATGCGGGCCAGCGTCTGGGCCAGCAGGGTCTTGCCACAACCGGTGGGCCCCAGCAGCAGGATGTTCGACTTCGAGAGTTCGATATCGGAGGTGGCGGTGTGCTGAGCGCC
Organism: Acidimicrobiales bacterium; assembly: GCA_024641625.1. Classification (GTDB taxonomy): domain Bacteria; phylum Actinomycetota; class Acidimicrobiia; order Acidimicrobiales; family SZUA-35; genus JAHECQ01. The sequence goes on from JAHECQ010000148.1 coordinate 5,664, forward strand.
CCACTGGATGCGCTTGTAGTGGTTGTAGACCGCGACCGACAGCACCTTCTTGGCCGGCTCCTGCCCGACGATGTAGTCGTTGAGGAACTGATAGATCTCCTGCGGTCGGGGGACCTCGTCGAAGGAGACGTCGGTGCCGTCGGCCAGTTCCTCCTCGATGATCTCGTTGCACAGATCGATGCACTCGTCGCAGATGTACACCCCTGGGCCGGCGATCAGCTTCTTCACCTGCTTCTGTGTCTTTCCACAGAATGAGCACTTGAGGAGCTCGCCCCCCTCACCGAACTTGGCCACCGTCGCCCCTGGGCTCAGCTACCGATGGCCCGGATGGGGCCACTGGTATCGGCGGCGTTGCGCTGTTCGATCACTTCGTCGATCACACCATAGGCCTTGGCTTCCTCGGCGCTCATCACGAAGTCGCGGTCGGTGTCGGCCTTGATTCGTTCGACATCCTGGCCGGTGTGTTTGGCCAGGATCATCTCGAGTTGCACCCGGAGCCGTTCGATCTCCTTGGCCGCGATCTCGAGGTCGGATACCTGACCTTGCGCACCCGAATACGGCTGATGCAGCAGGATGCGAGCGCTCGGAAGGGCCATCCGCTTGCCCGGTGCTCCTGCGGCCAGCAGCACTGCGGCCGCCGATGCCGCCTGGCCGAAGCAGATGGTGTTCACCTGCGGGCGGATGTACTGCATGGTGTCGTAGATGGCGAACATCGCGTTGACGTCGCCACCGGGCGAGTTGATGTAGAGACTGATGTCGCGATCAGGATTCTCGGACTCGAGATGCAGCAGCTGCGCACAGATGAGGTTGGCGACCATGTCGTTGATCGGTGTGCCCAGGAAGATGATGTTGTCCTTGAGCAACCGGGAGAAGAGGTCGAAGGTGCGTTCCCCGCGACTCGTCTGCTCGATCACATACGGCATGGGAATTGAGCTGGTAGCTCGAAGGCGATCTTGGCTCATTCGGCGTCTCCTTCGGTTGCGTGATCATGGTCGTGATCATGATCGTGGTCATGATCATGGTCGATTTCGGGTTCCTCGGGGAGGACCAACAGCGAAACGTCGATGGCGTTGCCCTCGTCGTCGACCGGCTTGCTCCGTTCGACGAGCCAGTCCAGCGCCCTGTTCTTCTGGAGATCGGATCGTACCGCTGGGAATTGACCGGCCGCGGCAAACTCGGCCCGAACCTGGTCGAGTGTCCGGCTGACCTGCTGGGCGACCTGCAGGAACTCGGCGTCGAGTTCCTCGTCGGTGACGTCGAGCCCCTCGGCTTCGGCGACCGCTCGCAGTGCCAGATCGAGCTTGGCAGTGTTGATGGCAGAACCGCGAAGTTCGGCCAGCATGTCCTCGCGGCTGGTGCCGGTGAACTGCATGTACTGGTTGAGCGTCAGGCCCTGGGCCTGCAACCGCATGGCCATGTCCTGGGCACGGTTCTCCACTTCGAGGGCAATGAGCGCCTCGGGAAGCTCGTCGTCGGGAACCAGCAGGGCCAGCGCCTCGGCCACTGCGTTGCGATGGGCGGTCACGGCCTGGGTGAGGCGCGCCTTGCCCAGACGCGCTTCGACGTCTGCTCGGAGCTCGACTGCGGTCTCGAACTCGGAGTTGGCCTTGGCGTACTCGTCGTCGATCTCGGGCAGCACCGTCGTCTGTACTTCTTTGACGGTGACGGTGAACTCGAGCGGGGCCTCTTCGTCCTCGTCGGGGTGTTCGGCGCTGAAGGTGAGCTCGTCGCCCGCCGATGCCCCGGTGAGGTGCTCGTCGAGCTCGGGGACCACTGCGCCCATTCCCACCTGGTAGAGGTAGTCGTCGGCCGTGAGGCCTTCGACCGGCTCACCCTCGTGGATGACCCTGATGTCGATGAGGATGCGGTCGTCCTGCTCGGCGGCCCGATCGACCGTTTCGAGCGTGCCGAACTGGCCGCGCATACGATCGAGCGCTTCCTCGATGTCCTCGGCAGAGACCTGGGGGCTGGGGATCTGGACCTCGAGCGCTTCGTAGCCCGAGATCGCCACACTGGGACGTACCTCGACGACGGCCTCGAAGGTGACGGCACCGGCGTCCTGGCCGTCGGTGATCTCGAACTCGGGTGGGCCGATGACGTCGACCGCATGTTCCTTCACTGCCTCGACGTAGTAGTCGGGCAGACCTTCACGAAAGGCCTCCTGGCGGGCGTACTCGCCGCCGATGCGGGCCTCGAGTACCTTGCGCGGGGCCTTGCCCGGGCGGAACCCGGGGAGCTTGATCTCCTTGGCCAAGCGCTTGAAAGCGGCATCGAGATCAGTCTCGAATTCGGCTTCATCGACCTCGACGGTGACCTTGACCTTGTTGCCCTCGAGGGCTTCTACAGATGACTTCACCGCCGGGAGTGTACCGAGGTCGCGAGACTCTCTCGCCCGACTCGAGGTGGGAGAGCTCCAAGGGACGCTGATGGGGGCTACCATGCCCAGTTCCGGGATGTAGCGCAGTTTGGCTAGCGCACCTGCTTTGGGAGCAGGGGGTCGGGAGTTCAAATCTCCCCATCCCGACCAAACCTCCAGGCCACAGCTGAGCCGTCTGCTGCTGCAACGCACCGTCTGACCCTTACCTGCTGACCCTTACCTGCTGACCCTTGCATGCTTGGCCTCGCATGCTTGGCCTCGTGTGCCCCAAGCAGTGACCAACGAAGAGCGTCGGAGACAACCGCACTGGCTTCGAACTGCCGAAACCCTCGTTCAGCCTGGTCATGCCGTCGCCGGATTGCAGTCTCGGGAGCAGGGGCCGGGAGGGCCGTTCTGCTCACCCACCTTGCGGCGGGCAGCGCGCTTCGCGTACGCACCGGTTTCCTTCCCGAGCGGCTTTCGATGCGCGGACATGTGAGCACTGCATTGTTCCTGATAGCGACGCTGGGCACCACGGCCGACGCCGACCTGATCATGTTGTCCGGCTTCCTCGGGTTCCTCGTGTGGGGGGTGTGGATCCTCGAGGTGAGCGTCCCATGACCGCGGATTCACGAGCCGGGCCGGGTCGGTCAGAGCACCTGAACCGGCCGGGAGGATCCGATGATCGTGCCATTGCCCAATTGGCCGTTGAGATTGTCGCCCCAGCACCACGTCGAGTTGTCCGCCCGGACTGCACAGCTGTGCGCCGAGCCTCCAGTCACCCCGATGGCGTCATTGATGGTGCCGGTGCCGGCGGGCCCGACCACCGCCACCGGCACCGACCGGTTGGTGGTGCTGTCGTCGCCCAGCTGTCCCT
>JAHECQ010000149.1 GCA_024641625.1 Acidimicrobiales bacterium
GACGGTGTTCGACGAGACGGTGTTCGACGAGACGGTCCTCGACGAGACGGTCCTCGACGAGACGGTCCTCGACGAGACGGTCCTCGACGAGACGGTGGTCGACCTCCGACGCGGTTTTCGCCTGTTGCGCTTCGAGGGCCCGTTCGACTTCGACCAAACCGGCGTGCTCAGCAGCGTCGTGGGCCCGCTGGCCGATGCGGCGATCCCGATCTTTGCCATGGCGACGTTCGACACCGACTACGTGATGGTGGCCGGCGACCACCTCGAACGCACGATGGCGGTGCTCGGGGCGCACGGCCACACTGTCGTCCATGGGACGTGAGGGCGCTCATTGGCTAGTGTGGCTCGACGATCGACGGACCGAGGAACCCAGCCATGACCGAGCCGGCGAAACTGACCATCGAGAACCTGGACGTCTTGAGCGAGGAAGTCCGTTCCGACGGCGGCCCTGCAGCGGCCACACGGGCATTCAACGAAGCCTTGATCACCGAGTTCCGGGCCAACGGCGGCGTCATCTCCGGTGACTTCGCCCGCGCACGATTCCTGCTGCTCACCACAACAGGGGCCAAGTCCGCCAAGCAGCGGACCACGCCCTTGGCCTACGTGCCCATCGATGGTCGCATCCTGATCGTTGCCTCGAGGGGAGGCGCACCCACCCATCCCGCCTGGTACTTCAACCTCGTCGCCAACCCCATCGTCACGGTCGAACGCGGGAACGAGACCTACCAAGCCACCGCCGTCTCCCTCGAGGGTTCCGATCGCGACGAGATGTTCGCTCGGATCTCGGCCAAGGTGTCGAACTTCGCCGACTATCAGCGCCGAACCGAGCGACTCATTCCCGTGGTCGAACTCCTACCGATCGCCCCGTGACCGCCCTGTCGACGACGGCAGCCGCTCGATCCGGCTGAGCCGCGCCACATCACACCCCGAGAGAGCTCACCATGAAGGATTTCAAAGGACGTACCGCAGTCATCACCGGTGGAGCGTCGGGTATCGGCTTCGCGCTGGCCCGCCGACTCGGTCAGGAGGGTGCCAACGTCGTGATCGGTGATGTGGAGGTCGCTGCACTGCAACGAGCGGCAGAACAGTTGGACAATGCCGGCATCGCGGTCGAGGCGGTCACGACCGATGTCACCGATCGGGCCCAGATCGTGGCGTTGGCCGACGCGGCCGAGGCTCGTTTCGGTGCCATTCACTTCCTGCACAACAACGCAGGGGTGGCGACCTCGGGGATGGCGGAGGAACTCAGCGACCATCAATGGGACTGGGTCATGGACGTCAACCTCCGTGCCGTCATCTGGGGCTGTCGCGAGTTCCTGCCCCGAATGAAGGCACACGGCCGGCCGGCGCACATTCTGAACACGGCCTCGATGGCCGGCATGTCGGGTGGACCCTTCATGGCGCCCTACTTCACCTCCAAGTTCGCGGTGGTCGGCTTGAGTGAAAGCCTGTGGCACGAGGCTCAGGCAACCGGATCGAATGTCGGGATCTCGGTGTTGTGCCCTGCCTTCGTTCGGACCGGCATCGCCCGATCCGATCGCAATCAACCCGAAGGAATGGGTGGTTGGGTGGCGGCAGGGTCCCAGGTCGGCGCACGCTTCGGCGAGTTCCTCTCGGCCGGCGTCGACGGAGGCATCGAGCCGTCAGAGGTCGCCGACACGATCCTCGCCGCCGTGAAGCGCGACAAGCTCTGGATTCTCACCCATGCCGATTCGGTCGAATCGATCACGCGACGAGCCAACGCCATCGTCGGCGATGGCATCCCGCCCGAGGTTCGACGGATGGGTCAATAGTCAGTCGAACCCGATGAAGGTGGCGACCTCGGTGGGGGGTACCCGGGTGGAACGGACATCGTTGGCCGCGAACTCGTCGGCCGGATAGCCCATGGCGACGCAGGTCATGATCACTTCGTCCTCGGGGATGTTGGCATGCTCACGGACGACTCCCGACTGCATGATCCCCTGGCCATTGATCACGGTCCCCAGACCACGGTCCCAGGCGGCGAGACACAGGCCATAGGTGATGGCACCGAGGTCGAAGTGGCCGATGGTCGCCATGTCGAGGGCGCGGTCGTAGGTGACGACGATGGACACGGGCGCGTCGAACTGACGGAATCCGCGCATCATCCAATCCTTGCGCATGATCTTGTCGTCCCTGATACCCATGGCATCGAACAGTTGGTAGGCGATCTCGACCTGCCGTTCGCGGTGAACCCCCTCGTAGGCGCCGTGCGCGGCAATCTCCCGCTGAGGTTTGGCCCCTGCCATCATCAGTTCGGTGTTGCCCTGCCGGATGCGGTCGAGTGGTTCGCCGGTGACGACGTGCAGATGCCACGGTTGGGTGTTCATCGACGAGGGTGCAGCGATCGCCAGCTCGACGATCTCGAGGATGACTTCCTTCGGCACCGGAGTCTGCTTGTAGCCCCTGATACTCCGACGTTGCTTGACGAGCTCTTCGAACTCCACGGCTTCTCCTGCGATCGACGACGAACAATTGATTAGACAAGATGGTGGTACCAAGCGCCAAATCCCTGACCGGTCACCGCTAGCGGTCAGCCACGACCTCGGGGTCCACCGATGGGTCGGGCATCGGGTCGAGATGGAACGTCAGCATGCGCTCGGCGGCGATCCGAACATAGATGGCGCCTTGGTCGATGAACTCCTCCCACTGGGGACCGTAGAGGGGCACGTTGCGTTCGAGCAGCATGGCGCGGAATTCGGCGTGCTCGGCCGCGCGCAGGTCGACCGTCGATGCCCGACCGTGAACCGACACCGAGAGTTCCTCGCCGGGCAGATACGTGGCGCTCACCGCCGGACGCCGCCGGAGATGCTGCATCCGTATCGAGTCCTTGGACGACCCGAAATAGAACGAGCCACGGAAGAAGTAGCCATCGACCGGTCCGGTGATGGGCCGACCGTCCTTGGTCACCGTTGCCACGGTGAGCAGGCACATTCCCACCAGCCGTCCGACCAGAGCCTCCGCGCCGAGTCGACGCTCGGGAGTGATCACTTCGCGCGCGTGTACACCGGCCATCGCGTAGCTTCGATCGAGCAACTCCTGTAGGCGTTCCAGGTCGTCCGGCGTCTCGTGCATGCGAAGAGTCTGACAAGTCCGCCGCCGTTTTGCTGCGCAACGGAACCAAGTGAGAGTGTCACGCCAGGTGAGACACGCGTGAGCCAGGTCGCAGCGTTGAACAGCAGCCCCGTAACGAGCGACCGATCTGCTCGCATTGTCGCGCTCGTGTGCATCTCGGCGCTCGGAACCTTCCTGGCGCAGGGGTTGCTGTTCCCGTCGCTGCCGCTGTTCCTCAGCCAGGAACTCGGAACCTCCAAGCGCGTCGCCGGCCTGGTGATGAGTTCCCAGTCCATTGCCTCGTTGATCACTCGCCCGTGGACCGGACGGTTCATCGACACCCGCGGTCGACGTCCGTTCCTGATCATCGGCCCGCTGTTGACGACAGCAACGGGAACGGGACTGCTCTTCGCCCACTCGGTGCCGGCAGTGTTGGCCCTCCGTCTTCTCCAGGGCGTCTCCGGCGCCATGTTCTACGGCGCGGCATCGGCAGTGGTCGCCGATGTGGCCCCTTCTGCCCGACGGGCCACCTATCTCGCCCGCTACAGCCTGTTCTTCTACGTCGGGTTCGCCACCGGGCCGGCACTCGCAGAGCTGCTCATCAGCCGGAGCGGCTTCGATGCCGTGTGGTACGGGGTGATCATCAGCACCATCGCGGGAGCGACGCTGGCATTGCTGGTTCCCGAGACACGGGCACGCGACGTCGAGACACCTCCCATGCGATGGATCGAGCGATTCTTCCACCCTGCAGCCGTCGGGCCTGGGTTGGTCTACTTCTGCGTCGGCGTCGGCTGGACGGCCGTCGGTACGTTCCTTTCGCTGTACGCCCGCGCCATCGGTATGGCCAATTCCGGCTGGTTGTTCGTTGCCCTGTCAGCCTCGGTCATGGTCACGCGATCAATCGCCGGGACGTTGGCCGACCGAATCGGCCGCCGGGCGATTGCCATCCCCTGTGCCCTGGCGTGCGCCACCGGGCTGGCCACGCTCGCCATGGTCCAGACCCCGTCGGCCGCCTTCGTCGGCGTCGTCGTCTTCGGAGCAGGCTTCGCCGGGATCTTCCCGACCCTGCTCGCCATGGTGGTCGACCAGGCACCGCCGGCCGAGCGGGGCCAAGCCATGGGATCGTTCAGCCTCTTCTTCGACATCGGCGCTCCGATGGGCGGCTACCTGACCGGCGCCCTCATCGATTGGTCCGGCTACGGGGCCGGGTACGGGACCATGGCGGCCGTCGCCGTCGTCGGAGCCGTCATCCTCCTGACCGGTTTCGGCAGCGGATCCAGGCGTACCGTCCCGACTTGATGCGAGACTGACTCGATGCTGGGTCACCTGGGTCTCAATGTGCCGGATCTCGGTGCCGCCAAGCGGTACTACGACTCGTTGGTCGACCTGCTGGGATTCGAGAGCTTTCTCGAGCACGAGGACGAGTTCGCCTATCGGCCGCTGAACGCCAAACCGGGCACGTTTCTGTTCTTCTATCCCAGCGAGGGCAACCAGCGCTATGACGCTCGGGACACCGGCCTCCAGCATCTCGCCTTCATCGTGCGGAGCCGCTCGGCGGTGCATGCGGTACACGAGCGTGTGATCGAGCTGGGATCGGTCGTGGTGCACGAGCCGAGGGTCTTTCCCGAGTACCCGCAGCCCTATTACGCAATGTTCTGGCACGACCCGTTCGGCTTCCTGCTCGAAGCCGTCTGCCATCATGACCGCGACTGAACCCGGGCATCGTCGGGCAGTCGGTCGGACTAGATCTCGACGTGCGATCCGACCTCGAAGATGCGGTTCGGCGGCAGGTTGAAGAAACGGGAGGCGCTCGACGCCGACCGGAGCTGAAAGCTGAAGAGGCGCTCACGCCAGCGTGCCATGCCGGGCAGCGACGACGAGATCACGGTTTCGCGCCCCAGGAAGAATGTGGTCGAGGCGATGGCCTGTTCCAGCGGCAGACCGGTGAGCGCGGGCAGCGCCCCGGAGACATTCGGCTCTTCCATGAAGCCGAAGTGCAGGGTCGCCACCGTGAACCCGCGGCCGGCGTCGACCAGTTCGACGCGCTCGCCGACATCGACTCGCGAGCGTTCGTCGGTGAGCACCGACAGCAGGATGACCTTGTCGTGGAGCACGTGATTGTGGGTGACGTTCGACAACAACGCGGGCGGGACGGCACCCGAACCACGGAACATGTACACCGCAGTCCCCGGCACGCGCGAGATCGGTTCGGTCTCCAGTCGCTCCAGGAAGTCCGAGAGCGGAACCTGCCCACGCTGGATGCGGTCGGCCACCAGCTGTCGACCCCGCTTCCAGGTCGTCATCATCAAGAGCAGCACTGCGGCCACGGCGAGAGCGAACCAGCCCCCGTCGGGAATCTTGGCAACGTTGGCGCCCAGGAATCCCAGGTCGATGATCAGGAACGGAATGCAGACCGCGATGGTCGTGGGTTTCGACCAACCCAGACGCGACGTGGCGAAGGCATAGAACAGGATCGTGGTGATCGCCATGGTGGCGGTGACCGCTATGCCGTAGGCCGCAGCCAGGTTGGTCGACGTCCGGAAACCGAGCACCAGGCCGATGCAGCCGATCATGAGCGCCCAGTTGACCATCGGGACATACACCTGGCCCGACTGTGACTCCGACGTGTGACTGATCGTCATACGAGGCAGGTAGTCGAGCTGCATCGCCTGAACGGTCATCGAGAACGCGCCGGAGATCAACGCTTGTGAGGCAATGACGGTGGCGCACGTCGCCAGCAGCACCATCGGATAGGTGGCCCACTTCGGGCCCATCAAGAAGAACGGGCTCTCGATGGCCTCGGGATTCCCGATCAGCAGCGCCCCTTGGCCGAAGTAGTTCAGCAGCAGGGCCGGCAGCACGAACGCAAACCACCCCAGCTGGATGGGTCGACGACCGAAATGGCCCATGTCGGCATAGAGCGCCTCACCGCCGGTGACCACCAGGAAGATCGAGCCGAGGCTGAGGAAGCCCGCCGACCCGTTGCCGGTGAGGTACCGGAACGCATACACCGGATTGAACGCCTTCAGCACCGCAGGTTCGCCGACGATCTTGGTGAGGCCCAGTACCGCAAGTGTCGTGAACCAGACCACCATGATCGGACCGAACACCGCGCCCACGGCACCGGTGCCACGCTTTTGCACTGCGAAGAGGGCAATGAGGATGCCGATGGAGATCGGTATGACGAAGGCGTCGAGCGCCGAGGTCGCAGTCTTGACCCCCTCGACCGCACTGAGGACCGAGATGGCCGGGGTGATGACGCCGTCGCCGTAGAGCAGTGCCGTGCCGAAGAGGCCGAGGATCACCAGGATGCTCAGGTACCTGCCCGTGACCCGGCCCTGCATGGGCGTCACGAGGCTGGCGAGAGCAAGGATGCCGCCCTCGCCTCGGTTGTCGGCCCGCATCACGAACATGAGGTACTTGATCGAGATGATGATGAGCAGCGCCCAGAACACCAGGGAGCAGGCGCCCAGTACGTTGTCGGAGGTCACTTCGAGATGATGACCGTGGAAGGCCTCACGAAAGGCGTAGAGCGGGCTGGTACCGATGTCGCCGTAGACGACGCCGAGCGCGCCGAGCGCCAATGCGCCCAGACCGGCGCCATGACCGTGACCCTCGTGACCCGGGGTGCCGTGCTCTTCGGACTCATGGCCTGTCGGCGGCTGATCGCCCGATCCCTGGCCACCGGAGCCGGTCCCGGCGGTGTTCTCTGTGCCATTCGCAACGTCGCGGTCGCTCACCAGGTCACGCTCCTCATGCGAGCGAGGCTAGCGCCGAGCAGAGGCGCTCTGGACGACGGTTTGCACCCTGGATTCAGACCGACCGCGCTGTACACCTCATCAGCGACCTTCGAGTGCTGCCCACTGCGGCGTCCGCTGGAGAACCCATGGCGAAGCGCCGAGCGATGGGGGAGCGGCGTCAATCGGACCATGACGTGGCCGGCACCTTCCTGCTGTACCTCCATGGACGAGCGGTTCTGACCGCTGCCGGGATTCGGGGGGCCTGCTCGGTGTTCGGTTTGTCCAGCGCAACGTCTAACGTCCAACTCGCAATCGCTCGAGGTGACCAATCACAAGGGGAATCCATGGTCCTGTCCTTCGGAATGTTCGACTGGGTCGACGGACGTGACACTGCGTCGACCGCCGAGCTCTATGACAGTCGGATCGAACTCATCAAGGCGGCAGAGGCTGCGGGGTTCTCCCGCTATCACATGGCCGAACATCACGCGACGACATTGGGGATGGCGCCATCGCCCAGCGTGTTCCTCGCTGCAGTCGCTCGTGAGACCCGACACATCAGACTCGGACCGCTGGTCTATCTGCTTCCGCTCTATGAGCCGCTTCGGTTGGCCTACGAGATCTCGATGCTCGACCATCTCTCACACGGACGCTTGGAGCTGGGAGTCGGTCGAGGGGTGTCCCCGTTCGAGTTGGGCTATCACGGTGTCGACCACACGCAGACCAAACCCGTGTTCCTCGAGGCGCTCGACACCGTTCTGACTGCACTGACCAGCGACGAACTCACCGCCGGAGGTGACCTGACTCCCCGGTACGAACACGTGCCGATGCACCTCCATCCACTCCAGCAGCCCTACCCGCCCCTGTGGTACGCCACGACCGTGCCCGAGAGTTCGGCTTGGGCCGGCCGGCACGGTCTGCATCTCATGGGACTGGGCACTTCGGCCGACTTCCGGTCGTGCGTGGCGGCCTACCGGGAAGCCGCGGCGAAGGTCGAGCCCGGCACGCATCGACTCAATGACCATGTCGTCGATCCCTGCATCGGGATGCACCGACAGATCGTCGTCGCTCCCTCCGACGAGGAGGCCATGGCGATCGCGGCTGCCGGCTACGACCGGTTCGCCTACAACTTCATCAGTCTCTGGCATCGCCACGATCAGCACCACCTGGATGGGCGGATCGACCTCGAGGCCAACCATCGCTCGGAAACGATGTTCATCGGGTCGCCGGCGTCGATCATCGACAAGATCGAGCGCCAGCGGGCCGAGGCCGATCTCAACTACTTCGCTCTGTCCTTCGCCTGGGGCAACCTCTCCCATGCCCAGTCGCTGCAATCCATCGAGTTGTTCGCCAGTGAGGTCATGCCCGCATTCCAGTAGGTGCGAGCCCCGGCGGGTGACAGGGGCAACACCCCAACCGCACGACGCCGATTCCCCACGTCGGGCCACTAGCGTTCGGCTGCCGTTCGAAGCGCCGTCGACGATCGAACACGATCACCTCGAACACGATCACCTCGAACACAGTCACCTCCAACACACACGTCACCTCGAACAAGGCACCCGAACATGAACATCTCCAGCACGAACAGAAGAGGCAACCATGGCTGAGCCGGCCATCGAAATCGTCGTCGAGATCCCCAAGGGCTCCCGGAACAAGTACGAGATCGATCACGATACGGGTGCCATCTGGCTCGACCGCCATCTCTTCACCGCAACGTCCTACCCCGCGGACTACGGCTTCGTTCCCGAAACCCTGGCCGAGGACGACGACCCACTCGACGTGCTGGTCCTGCTCGACGAACCCACGTTTCCAGGGTGCCACATGTGGGTTCGACCGATCGGCATCTTCTGGATGCAGGACGAGAAGGGACCCGACGCGAAGATCCTCGCAGTGCCCGCCAATGATCCCCGGTGGGCCCGCATCGAGGACCTACCTGACGTCCCCGAGCATCTGCTCGCCGAGATCAGTCACTTCTTCGAGGTGTACAAGGCGTTGGAACCGGCCAAGAGCACCACGATCGGGCGCTGGGATCACCGGGCACTGGCCTACGAGGAAATTCAGGCGGCCAAAGAGCGCT
>JAHECQ010000150.1 GCA_024641625.1 Acidimicrobiales bacterium
CTGGATCGTCGGCGACGACCGCGAAGCCTTCGTCATCGACGCTGCCCACGATCATGTGGCCATTCTCGAAGGCCTACATGGTCGGACGCTTCGCGGGATCGTGTGCACGCATGGCCACAACGATCACATCAACGCTGCCGCCGATCTGGCCGACGAGACCGGTGCACCCATCTTGTTGCACCCCGACGACACCATGCTGTGGGAAGTGGTGTATCCGGACCGGCGGATCGACGATTCACTAGCCGAAGGTCGGCGTCTGAGTGTCGGTGGCACCGAGTTGACGGTCATGCACACCCCCGGCCACTCGCCCGGTGGATGCTGTCTCCATCTCCCCTCGGAGGGCCTGCTGTTCTCCGGTGACACCCTGTTCAACGGCGGCCCGGGCGCGACGGGCCGCTCGTTCTCCAGCTACGACACCATTCTCGATTCGATCGAGCAGCGCCTGCTCACCCTTCCCGGGGCCACCGTCGTCCACACCGGCCACGGCGACTCGACCTCGATCGGTGCCGAGGCCCCCAGCCTGACCGATTGGCGAGCCCGGCAGGGCTGAGTCCTGGGCGGAGCCGATTTCTAGACGGTGCGCCCGAGGAACGCGGCCAGCCTGTCGGCGTTGCTCGCACCCTCGGGGGCTTCGGTGGCCATCCCGAACGGCGCGCCTTCGGGACCGCGGTAGGTGTCGGGAATCGACGCCTGGGCCTGGGCCAGCACCCCGGCGCTCAACTCGGGAGCCAAGTCGGTGTTCTGTCCGGTCGCCTTCGCCAGATCCCACGCGTGCGCGAGCGTGTCGGTGACGGCAAGGCCCATGAATGCCGGTGCCGGGAAATCACCCATCGGGGTCTTCAGCGTCTGGGCCATGAGCCCGTCGGCCCCGAAGGCAGCCAGGCAAGCGGCAGAGGCCTCGTCGAAGGCCGCGAGGTAGTCGCCCGTAGCGAAGTCGGGCATCTCGCCGCCGGGGCCGGATCCGGTGACCGCAGCGAGGAAGAAGTGCTGTGCGCCGACGATGTGGTTGATCAGCGCGGCAACGTCCCACGACGCGCATGGCGTCTCGGCGGACAGCTGATCGGGCGCCACCGCGGCCAGAACGTCTCGGCTGGTGGCAACGGCTTGCGCGAGGGGTTGTGTGCTCATGGCGCAAGGCTAACCGACTCGCATCGGCGGCGTCCCCTGGTCCGGCTTGTCTTGCCCAAACGGGTCGACTGTGCGACGGTCGCACTCGTGTCGACCAACGTGCTCCCCCCGACCCCGATCACCAAGCTCCTCGTCGCCAATCGCGGAGAGATTGCCGTGAGGATCATCCGCGCAGCCCACGGCCTGGGAATGAGCACCGTCGCAGTGCACACCGCTGATGACACCGCCGGTCGTCACCTCACGATGGCCGACGAGGTCGCCGGTCTCGCCGGCCGGGGCGTGGGTGGCTATCTGGACATCGACGCGGTCGTCGCGGCCGCCGTCGCCCATGGCGTCGACGCCGTTCATCCCGGCTACGGCTTCCTGGCCGAGAACGCGACGTTTGCGCGCCGCTGCCACGACGTCGGGATCGGCTTCGTCGGGCCGGACGCGGACACGCTCGAACTCTTCGGTGACAAAGTCACCGCCCGTCGGGTGGCCGCCTCCGCCGGCCTGCGCATCCTGGAGGGCTCGGACCAGGCCTGCACGATCGAACAAGCAGAGGAGCTGTTGACCCGCCACGGGGCCATCATGCTCAAGGCAGTCGCCGGCGGTGGCGGTCGCGGCATGCGAGCGGTTCGTAGCGTCGAGGAACTGGCGCCCGCCTGGGAGCGCTGCGCCTCCGAAGCCCTCAAGGCGTTCGGCAACGCCGACGTGTACGTCGAGCAATTGGTCGAGCAGGCCCGTCATATCGAGGTGCAGATCGTGGGCGACGGGAGCGGGGCGGTCGTTCACCTCGGAGAGCGCGACTGCAGCGTGCAGCGTCGCAACCAGAAACTGATCGAGATCGCTCCGGCTCCCCACCTGGCCGACGACCTTCGCCGGCAGATCTGCGACGCCGCCACTCGACTGGGCCAACGCGTGGAGTACGCCAACGTCGGCACGGTCGAGTTCCTCGTCGATGCATCGTGGGACGGTCCGGCCGAGGACACCCCGTTCTGGTTCATCGAATGCAACCCACGCATCCAGGTCGAGCACACCGTCACCGAGGAGACCACCGGCATCGACCTCGTGCAGACGCAACTTCGTCTCGCCGGAGGTGCCGACCTCGAACAGGTAGGCCTCGGTCGGTCGGTGCCACCCCGAGGCTGGGCCATCCAGGCCAGGGTCAATGCCGAGACCTTCAGCACCAACGGCCAGACACTGCCGTCCACCGGCACCGTCACGGCGTTCGAGTTGGCATCGGGTCCGGGGGTGCGCGTCGATGCGGCCGGGTACGCCGGCCTCGTGGTCGGTGCCGGCTATGACTCGCTCCTCGCCAAGCTCATCGTGCACCGACCGAGCGGCTCGTTCGCCGAGGCTGCCGAGCAGCTCTACCGTGCGCTGTGTGAGAGCCGAATCGACGGTGTCGACACCAACCTCGAGCTGCTCCGCGGTGTCGTTCGCCACCCAGGCCTCGCCGGAGCATCCACCGCGTTCTTCGATGAGCATCTCGCGGAGTTCCTCGGCGGCGACGCCCATCCCGTGCGGCGCCCGCCTGTGGCCGCGGCAGAGGCAGTGGTGGCTCCCAGCAGAGCGGGAGCTGCCCTCGGTTCGGATGACCCGCTGGCCGTGCTGGCCTTCGGCCGGAGTGCGACAACCTCCTCCTCCACCGAGACCAGTCGGGCCTCGCCGCCGGTTCCCGACGGTCACCAGCTGATCACGACACCGCTGCAGGGCACGGTCGTGTCCATCGAGGTGCAAGTCGGCGGCGTCGTCCGTGCCGGCCAACTGGTGGCGGTGGTCGAAGCCATGAAGATGGAGCACGAGGTCCACGCCAAGGTCTCGGGCGAGGTCACGGTCGTGCATGCCGGACCGGGCGACATCCTCTGGGCCGACCAGGCACTGGTGACACTGGTACCCGCAGAGGTGGCCGGTGAGGAGGCCTCGACGACCGAAGCAGTCGACCTCGATGAGATCCGGGCGAGCCTCGCCGAGGTACTCGAACTGCGTGGTCGCATGATGGACGATGCTCGCCCGGCGGCCACAGCCCGCCGTCACGACGTCGGTAAACGAACCGCACGGGAGAACGTCGATGATCTCGTGGATGACGGGACCTTCGTCGAGTGGGGCCCGATGGCCTTGGCCGCCCAGCGCAGTCGTCGCAGCCGCGAGGATCTGATCGAACGCAGTCCGGCCGATGGCCTCATCACCGGCGTCGGGTCGATCAACGGGCACTTGTTCGACGACCCGACCAATCGCTGCGCGGTGATGGTCTACGACTACACCGTCTTCGCCGGCACCCAAGGCATCCGCAACCACGCCAAGACCGACCGCATCATCGACATCGCCACCGAAGGTCGCATGCCGTTCGTCCTGTTCGCCGAGGGTGGCGGTGGCCGTCCCGGCGACACCGATGGCGGCGACTTCGGCAGTCGCACGTTCTCACGGTTCGCGACGATGTCCGGTCTCGTCCCGATGGTGGGGGTCGTCTCCGGCCGATGCTTCGCCGGCAACGCGTCGCTGCTCGGGTGCTGCGACGTGATCATCGCCACCAAGGACATCAATCTCGGAATGGGTGGCCCGGCGATGATCGAGGGCGGTGGGCTCGGCGTGTTCCGTCCGGAGGAGATCGGACCGGCCGAGGTCCACGTGGCCAACGGGGTCGTGGACGTCCTCGTCGACGACGAGGCCGAGGCGACCGCAGTGGCCCGGAAGTATCTCTCGTACTTCCAGGGCCCCGTCGCCGACTGGGAGGCCCACGACCAACGCCACCTTCGCCGGATCATCCCCGAGAACCGACTGCGCACCTACGACGTACGCGAGCTCATCGACACACTCGCCGATGTCGACTCCGTCCTCGAGCTGAAGCCCGGCTTCGGCTTCGGCATGGTCACCGCCCTGATTCGTGTGGAGGGCAAGCCCCTTGGGCTCATCGCCAACAACCCCAACCATCTCGGGGGTGCCATCGACTCCGACGGAGCCGACAAGGCAGCCCGCTTCATGTCGCTCTGCGACACCTTCGATGTCCCGATCATGTTCCTGTGCGACACCCCGGGCATCATGGTCGGCCCCGAGATCGAGAAAACCGCGCTGGTTCGCCACTCGAGCCGCATGTTCCTGATCGGTGCCAATCTCGACATTCCGACCTTCACGGTCATCGTCCGCAAGTCCTACGGCCTGGGCGGCATCGCGATGGCCGGGGGCAGCTACCGCGTCCCGATCTTCAGCGTGGCCTGGCCCACTGCAGAGTTCGGCCCCATGGGCCTCGAAGGCTCGGTGAAGCTCGGCTATCGAGCGGAACTGGCCGCCATCGAGGACCCCGAAGCCCGCAAGGCCCGGTACGAGGAGCTGGTGGCGAAGGAGTACCGACGAGGCGGCGCACTCAACTACGCCACGGCCTTCGCCGTCGACGACACGATCGACCCGGCCGAAACCAGGTACTGGCTCGCCAACGTCATGTCGTCGATCCGTCCGCCTGCGCCTCGAGAGGGTAAGAAGCGGAGCTCGATCGACGGCTGGTGAACTGCATCGAGCCACTCCTCCATCGAGCCACTCCTCCATCGGATCACAGAGGCGGTTCACCTGGGAGCATTCGGCCACGGACTTGATTAGGGTCGGCGCCATGACCGCCGGGTTCGACACGTTTCGCTTCGACACGCTGAGCCTGCATGCCGGTCAGCAGCCCGATCCCGTCACCGGAGCTCGCGCCGTCCCGATCTACTTCACGACGTCCTACGCCTTCCCCGACACCGACACCGCCGCCGCGCTGTTCAATCTCGAGGCGACCGGACACATCTACAGCCGGATCTCGAATCCGACCGTGGCGGTGTTCGAGGAACGAGTCGCCGCGCTCGAAGGCGGCATCGGCGCCGTCGCTGCAGCCAGTGGTACCGCCGCCCTCCACCTCGCCGTCGCCACCCTGTGCAGCGCCGGCGACCACATCGTGGCATCGAAGAACCTCTACGGCGGCTCGTACAACCTGTTGAACCTCACGCTCCCCCGGTTCGGCATCACGACGACCTTCGTCGACCCCCGGGACCCGCTGGCCTTCGCCGCGGCCATCACCCCACAGACCAAGATCGTGTTCGCCGAGACCCTCGGAAATCCCGGCATCGAGGTCCTCGACATCGACGCCGTCTCCAGCGTCGCCCACGAGCATGGGCTCCCGCTGGTGGTCGACAGCACGTTCTCCACCCCCTACCTCATCCGCCCCATCGAGCACGGCGCCGATGTGGTCATCCATTCGGCCACCAAGTTCCTCGGCGGACACGGCGTGGCGCTCGGTGGCGTGATGGTCGACGGCGGTCGATTCGACTGGTTGGCGTCGGGGAAGTTCCCGACGCTGTCGGAGCCCTACGCCGGCTACCACGGGGTGATCTTCGCCGAGGAGTTCGGTCCCCAGGCACTGGGGATGCGCGCCCGGGCCGAGGGCTTGCGCGACTTCGGCGCATGTCTCAGCCCACAGAACGCCTTCCAGCTGCTGCAGGGCATCGAGACCCTTCCACTGCGGATGGCTCGGCATGTCGCGAACACCGATGCCGTCCTGGAGCTGCTGACCGCCCATGATGCCGTCGGCTGGGTTCGCCACCCTCGAGTCGCCGATCACCCTGATCATGCCTTGGCGGCACGGCTCTATCCCAAGGGGTCCGGGGCCATCTTGAGTTTCGGTGTCAAAGGCGGCCGCCGCGCCGGACGCAAGTTCATCGAGGCCGTTCGGTTGGCGTCGCATCTCGCCAACGTCGGGGACGCCAAGACGCTGGTCATCCATCCCGGCAGCACCACGCACGGACAGCTCACCTCCGAACAACTGCTGGCGGCCGGGATCAGCGACGATCTCGTGCGATTGTCGGTGGGTCTCGAGGATCCCGCCGACATCGTCGACGACCTGAGCCAAGCGCTCCGCGCCAGCCAACGATGAGAGGCCTGACATGAAGACCATGGTGCGCGGCCTCGTCGCCCACGCTGTGACCGGCGGCGGTCCGCCGGCGACGGAGGGTCCGGTTGTGTTGATGGTGCACGGCGCGGGCATGGACTGCACGTCGTGGCAACTCCAGACTCGTTACCTCGCCAACCGGGGGATACGGGCGTTGGCCGTCGATCTCCCGGCGCATGGGGCCAGCGATGGCGCACCGCTCAGGTCGATCGTCGACCTGGCAGAGTGGCTGGCCGAATTCATCGAGAGTGCTTCGCTGGACGACGCCGGTCCGATCGTCGTCGCCGGTCACTCCATGGGCACATTCGTGGCCCTTCAGTTGGCTGCGATCCGGCCTGATCTGGTCGATCACCTCCTGTTGTTCGCAACCACCGACGTGATGGCGGTGCATCCCGACCTCCTCGAGGCCGCAGCCCACAACGTGGTGAAGGCGGCAGCGATGATGGCTGACTGGGGACATGGGGTGACCGCCCATCTCGGTCCGAATCCGAGCCCCGGCATGTGGATGTCGGGCGGCGCTCGTGCGCTCATCGAGCGCAGTGGACCTGGGGTACTGGCCGCTGATTTCGAGGCCTGCGTGGCCTTCGACGACGCACCATCGATTGCTGCCTCGGTCACCTGCCCGGTAACGATGGTCATCGGCACCGCAGACCGCATGACGCCGCCGAGGGGAGCCGTCGCCTTGGCCGACGCCTTTTGCACCCGACCGGACATCATTCGACTCGACGGTGTCGGCCACATGATGATGACCGAAGCCGCGGACGACATCCGACACATCTGCTTCGCCTCAACCCAGTCAAGGACCGATTGACCATGTCCCACTACAGCGAGATCGAACTGATCACCGACGCCGAGGTGGCGACGATCACCCTCGACCGTCCCGATGCGCTGAATGCCATCACCCCGACCATGCTGGAGGAGCTCAACCATGCCGCCGACGCGGTGGCTGCGGACCCCGCCGTCCGAGTGGTCGTTCTCACCGGACGGGGCCGTGCCTTCAGCGCTGGTGTCGACCTCAAGGCCCTCGGCACACGAGAGCTGGTCGACGGCAAGGTCGGTGACCTGCTCGACGTGCCGGCTCGGCGACTCACCCAGACGCTGTCGTCCATGCCCAAGCCGGTGATCGCCGCAGTCAACGGATTCTGCTTCACCGGCGCTCTGGAAATCGCCTTGGCTTGTGACCTGTTGATCGCCGCCGACGAAGCCAAGATCGGCGACACCCACGCGAGATGGGGGCTGCGCCCCACGTGGGGCATGACACAACGACTCCCCGACACTGTCGGGATCGCCCGGGCGAGAGAGTTGTCCTATACCGCACGCAGTATCTCAGGAGTCGAAGCTGCGCAGATCGGCCTTGCCGTTCGTTCGGCACCTGCAGGCGAGTTCGCTGCTGCAGTCCAGGCTTTGATCGACGAGGTCCTCCCCAACAGTTCCGAGTCGTTCGTTGCCTACAAGGATCTCTATCGCGAACGCCTGCCACTCGATGCCGGGCTCGCCCGTGAGTACGAGCACGACTACACCTTCACCGACACCGATGAGCGCCTCGCCGGCTTTCGCTGAGCGATCGAGTATCGAGCTGACGAGCCCTGAGCCCCGGTGACCGACCACCTCCGTATGGGACTGCGTCGTCTCGGCGGCGCCGACTGGCTCGAGCTCGACCATCCGCTCACTGCGCCACAAGTCGAGGCCAAGGTGCGGTTGATGCAGACCCAGGCCGATGAGCTCCTGGTCATCGAGACGGGATCGGCCCAGGACGCCATAGACGCAGCATGCACCGAACTGGCCGAGGAAGTCGCAGCCGAGTTCGTACGCCAGGGTCGGCGGGCGCCCCACTTCGAACCCGGCCTTCACCGGCTCGATGCCGTGGCCAGAACGGTCCGCGAGGATCTCTGCCTTCATCTCGAACGTGACGGCCGGCCCCATCTGGTAGCCGGTTCGGTTTGCTTTCCCACCCGCTGGACTCTGGCGGAGAAAGTGGGCCGGCCGATCGACGTCGTTCATGCGCCCGTGCCCGGCTACTCCGATGCGTTGGCAGCGAAGGTGCAACAATTCATGCGCCGGATCGCTCCCGGGCCTGGTGTCTGGCGTCGAAATTGGAGCATCGTGCCGACGGGCGCGTGGAGCCTGCCCGGACACCACGACGGATTCCCACCGATGAGCGAGGATCCCGACGAACTCTTCTACCGGACCGAACGGCAGACGCTTCGCCGACTGCCCCGATCCGGAGCAGTGATTTTCACCATCGCCGTTGACGTCACTGCCTTTCCTGCCCTGGAATCGCCGCTCGCTCACGCGCTCGCTGATGAGATCGACCGGTTACCGGACGCCTTCGCCCGGTACAAGGGACTCCACCACCGAACCGACGTGGTGCCCTATCTCCGATCTCGCTGACGCAGCCACACCCCGGCGAGGGATGTTGCGTCATCCATCAGGTCAGCGGGGTGCCAACGGGGGCTTCGGCGTTCTGTTGCGCGCCAGCTGCAGTCGATCGAGCCAGATGAGACCGTCGAGCGCCAGCCGACCGGCGATCACCAGTGCACACCCGATCGCCGCCAGCACCGCCGCTTCGGAAGGTCCGGTGCGGGGCAGCCCAGGGTCGGGGTCCTGGGTCGAACCCGGAACGCTGCTCCCGGGGGAGGTGACCCCGGGTGCCACCGTGGTGGGTGGTGTGGTCGTCGGCGGGACCGTCGTCTCGGGGACCGTCGTCGGCGCGACCGTCGTCGGCGCGACCGTTGTCGGCGCGACCGTTGTCGGCGCTTGCCCGAGACCATCGTCGAGTGTGGAACATCCGCCGACGAGGACGAGCGTCA
>JAHECQ010000151.1 GCA_024641625.1 Acidimicrobiales bacterium
TCGGTCGGGGTGGGGCATGTCATGGAGGCAGTCGAAGGTGATGACCAGATCGACGTCGCCGCTCGGGGGCAGTGTCTCGCCGCCGGCGGTGTGGAAGGTGACGTTCGACAATCCCCTCGAGGCGGCCAACTCGCCGGCCAGTTCGATGGCGGCCGAGGATGGGTCATAGCCGATGCAGGTGGAAGCGGGAAACGCCTCGGCGATGGTCGTGAGGGTGACGCCGCCTCCACATCCGATGTCGACGACGGTCGCTCCGGCCTCCAACTTGGCGACGGTGCCCTCGAGGGCGGGGAGGATGACCGAGCTCAGGGCCAACCTCGACCACGGCCCGGTCATTCGGGCCAAGCCGATGGCCGCGGCTTTGCCCTGTTGTTCATAGGTGACGCCGATGCCGGTTCGGAACGAATCGACCACCCGCTCGAGCACCTCGGGTGAAGTGCCGCCCCGGAAGGCGCCTGCGGCGAAGGCCAACGAATCGTCCTCGTCAGCCAACACCTTTGCGCCGACGGCGCTCAGTTCGAATCGTCCATCGTCGTGGCGCTCGATCAGGCCGGCTGCGGCCTGGCCGAGCAACCATTCGCGGATGAAACGCTCGTGGCACTGTGTGGCCTGTGCCAGCTCGTCACTGGTCACCGGACCCCGCCCGTTCAAGGCCTTGTACAGCCCGAGCCGATCGCCCAGGTGAACGAGCATGGACACCTGCTCGCCCATGCGGTAGTTCCAGACTCGGAAGCTGAACTTCTTGAGATCATCCGGGTTCACGTCGGTCATGAACGGAACTTACTGCGTCGGCCGATCCGTTGCGGGAGTTCGATGCTGGTGCACGAACACCCGGTACTCGCCGGACTCCGGCGACCCCTCATTCGTTCTCCAGGCATCCCAGCTCGGGTGGGCCTCGCATTGCTCGAGGTCGGCCTCGGTGCACCACGCGTCGTACTGCTCGGCAGTGGGCCAGTCGGGACGCAGGGAGAACCCGGCAATCAAGAGTCCGCCAGGACGCACGTGCGCCGCGCACCGGGCCACCGCCCGCGATTGGTCGCTCGGATCGACGAAGGGGATGACATTGCCACCGAGGACGACGACATCGAATACTTCGCCGAGTTCGAGGTCGGCCAGGTCGGAGTTGATCCAGCGCAGGGTGGGGGCGGCCCTGCGCGCCCGCTCCAGCAGGTCGGGGTCGAGGTCGACGCCGGTGATGTTCGCACCCCGTCGCGCCAGCTCGATACCGATCCGACCCATGCCACATCCGGCGTCGAGCACCGACGCCGGATGGTAGCGCCAGACGAAGTCCGCCTCGCCATGCACATCTTGCCCCTGGGCTGCGAGCTGATCCCATCGCGCCTCGTACTCGTCGAGATCGACGGTTCGGCGCCACTGCTGCCAGTGATCAGAGATGGGGGACATCGATGGGCCTCGATTCAGACGGCGATGGGGTCAGGGGACAGCAGTACCTCGGCCTGATCGGCCGGTCCGGCCACCAGAAGCCATCGGCGATTGGGTTTCTCGTAGCGGAACCAGGAACCGTCAGCCGACTGTCGAAGTTGTGCAATGGGCGACACCCGAACCAGCCGGCTGTGGCCCAGTTGCACGCCGACGCCGGCACTGCCGGCGAGGCACCAGGCAGTCGCCCGTGCCGACAATTCCTGATGGGTCAGCCCGCTGCGTTCCACGAGCTCGCGGAATTGGGGGCTACCTTCGGCTTCGGCCGCTCGACGCGCGAGATCAGTTGGTGCGTCGAGGTGGAGTTGCGCGGGCGCACCGGCGTCGAGGAGGTGCCAGGCACGCCGAGCAGCGTCGTCGGCCAGTTCTTGGAGTCCCCGGGTGGTGAACGGTGCAGATGGCGGGGGCTCGCTCGCGAAGGCGCTCAGTTCGCCCGGGTGGCCGGGGAGTCGAAGAGGGCTCGGGAGGGGCTGTGGAGCCTGTGACCACGCCTCGGCCGCCGGCACACTGGGACGCTGCGTCGGCCCCGCGAGGTCAGCCCGACGCTCGAGGAGCGCTTCGCGAACCTCGGTTCGAGTTCGGCCTCGCAACGCCAGGAGCTCGAAGGGATCGTCCTCGATCTGTTGGCCGATGATCAACAACGCGGCGGCCGTGTGTTTGCAGGGTTGCTTGATGCTCGGCACTGAATCGTCTTCGGTCGAGTCGCTGTCAGCGGCCTCGCTCGCCTTGATACGGGCGGTCTCGATCTTGGCCGTCTCGATGCGGGCGGCCGCGGCCCGGGCCGCAGCGGTACGAGCCACCGGTTGGGCGCGGCCGACCAGTTCGTGGGAGCACGAACATGACCAGGTCAACGGCGGGCCCTGCTCGGGCAGCCCGGGTAACAGCGAGATGCCGGCCTGCTCGGCGTCGATGATCAGTGCCGGGGGAACCGCCCCACTCATCAAGCCGGCCGCCGTCTCGTGGTGGACGGCCCAGCGATCCACGAGCACGCCCCAACTGGTGTCGTCGAGCACCGGGAACACGATGGACACCTGGTGGGGGATGCGTCGATCTGCGCCCGCCACAGCATGGGCCGAGCCTTTGTCGATGGCGACATCGAGTTGGGTGTCGTGGCGGGCGTAGGCCTCGCCCGAGGTCAACGCGGCCTCGCCGATACCCACCTTGGAGCGAAGCGCGTCCTCCCAGTGTTCTGACCAACTGCGGGACGAAGCCCAATGGGCGGTGTTCATCGTGGTTCGGATCCTTCGTCGGAATCGTCGCTCGATCCCTCGTCGGAGAGGGCGACCAGTTCGGCGAGCGCGTCGTCGTCGAGCTGCGAGATCCAGGCCTCGCCCGAACCGACAACCGCCTCGGCCAGTCGTCGCTTCTCCACCAGAAGGCGGGCGATTCGGTCTTCGATGGTTCCCTCGGAGATGAGCCGATGTACCTGCACCGGTCGATCCTGGCCGATTCGCCACGCGCGATCGCTGGCCTGGTCCTCGACTGCCGGATTCCACCAACGATCGAAGTGGATGACCTGGGTCGCAGCAGTGAGGTTGAGGCCGATACCGCCTGCCCGGAGCGAGATGACGAAGATGTCGATGCCACCCTGCTGGAACTCGGCCACCATCCGCTCGCGGTGCTCGATCCCGAGGCCGCCATGCAGGAACAGCACGCTGAAGCCGAGTTCGGTCAAATGTCGCACGAGCAGCTCGGCCATCGCCACGTATTGCGTGAACACCAGAGCGGACTCGCCGGCCTCGCGGATCTGCTCGAGCAGTTCGACTGTTCGGTCGAGCTTGCCGGAACGGTGCGCGAGTGGCAGACCGTCGGGAACGAGGTGAGCGGGATGATTGCAGACTTGCTTGAGACGAGTGACCAGCTTCAGGACCAGCCCGTGACGGTTGATGCCGGATGCGCCGGCGATCTCGGCCATGACTTCGGCCACCACGGCCTGATAGAGCGCGACCTGTTCGATCGTGAGGGGTACGATCTCGTCGGTCTCGGTCTTGGGGGGCAGATCCGGCACGATGTCGGGGTCGGACTTCCTGCGCCGCAGGAGGAACGGCCGCAACATGCGGTTCAGCTGAGCTGTCGCAGTGGGGTCACCGTGTTGCTCGATGGGGACGACGATCTCCTGTCGGAATCGTTCCTGGGGTCCGAGAAGTCCGGGCGTGGTCCATTCGAGGATCGACCAGAGATCGAACAGCTGATTCTGAACCGGTGTGCCGGTCAGAGCGAATCGGGTGCTCGAGGGAAGGGAGCGCAACGCCCTCGAGGTGCGGCTGGTGGGATTCTTGATCGCCTGCGCCTCGTCGGCAATCACCAGGCCCCAGTTCTGCTTCGCCAGCAGCGTCGCGTCGCGTCGAGCGATGCCGTAGGTGGTCAGCACGACCTCGCCCGGCGTCGGAGTCCCGAGCGAGCGACGGGCACCGTGATAGCGACGGACGGGAACGTCGGGAGCGAATCGTTCGAGTTCTCGCTGCCAGTTGCCCACCACCGAGGCCGGGCAGATGACCAAGGTGGGACTCGGATGACGTTGCTGGCGGTGCAGATGCAGTGCGATGACCTGGATTGTCTTTCCGAGCCCCATGTCGTCGGCGAGAATCCCGCCGAGGCCGAGGGCATCCATTTCGGCGAGCCACGCCAGACCGCGCTCCTGGTACGGACGCAGGACGGCAACGAGGTCGTCCGGGGGGGCCATCTGTTGGACCGAATCGAGGTCGCGCAGCCGTGTTGCCAGCTCGGCCAGACGTCCTGACACCTCGATGCGTTGGACGTCGCCACCGATGTTGACGGGTAGCCCCAGGGCTGCGGCGATGGCGGTGCTGGCGGGAAGGCTTCGCTGTTCGTGCAACCGCTCGATGCTCTCGGGATCGATTCGGATCCACTGATCTCGCAGGCGGACAACCGACCGTTTGCTGTCGATGATGTCGGCAAGCTCGGCCTCGGAGAGTTGCTGGCCACCGAGCGAGCCTTGCCAGCGCAGTTCCAGCAAGGACGACAGGTCGAGACCACGGCTGACGCGGCGTCCTCCGAGACGATCGGCGAGACCTCCGGCGAACATCGAGTCGTCGTCGAGATCACGCCACTCGTCTGCTTCGACCGGTCGGCGGCGGGCACCCCGTCCGACCACGGCCTCGACGCTGTTGCGCGAGGTCACCACCGGGCGAAGATCGAGCGAGGCAAAGAGACCCTGGGCGGCGATGACCGACAGACCCGTGGCCCCGAGTCGAAGCCCGAGCGTCCCGAGAAGTGCTTCGAGTTCGTTGATCTCCAGGTCGATTGAGCGAGGCGAAGCGTCGTCGGTCAACGTCGAGAGGATCGGCCAGATACGGGCCGCTCGCTTCAACACCATGGCGACCTCGTACTCGATCGCGCTCAGCATCGGACGCATGTCGTGCGGCACGTGCGCGAAGTCGTCGACGTTGGCGGTGAGCGTGGCATCGTTGCGACTCTGCAGACCGAGGATCGCTCGGAACCCCGTGGTTCCGGCGGTCGGCTGTCCAGCGTGGATCCGCAGCGTAACCAGTGGTGCTCGACCCTCGTCGGCTTCACCGGCCAGTCGCTTCAGCGCCCCGAGTGTTGCCTTCGGGTTCACGACGACTGCGTGACGGGCTGCGAACGCGTCGTGCCCGGCCGCGATCGGCGCGGCTGCGGTGCGCACGAAGGTGTCGACGATCGCTTCGAGGAAGGCATCGAGCAGGTGGCGGGCCGCCACCATCGCCAGGACGGCTTCGTCCGATCCGTCCTCGGAGCCCGCTCCCCGGTAGGGCACGGCGTGAGCCGCCGCGGGCATGGCCACGACGAGTCGGCGTAGCTGATCCTGGTCCTCGGTCGTCAGGACACCAGGCTTCCAGCAGTCGACCCCGCGGTCGGTCATGCCCGGCTGGATGCGGGCGGTGGAGACCAAGTCGAGCGCGAACCGGGTGGCCGCGGCATAGAGGAGCGTCGATCGCGATCCCCCCTCGAGGGCGGCGAGCACCTCGATGGCGTCGATGAGGTCGACGCGTTTGACCCGGGTCGGCGTGGGTCGTGGTTCGTCCCCGCTCGGCCGGATGAGCGTGAGGTCGGTGTCGGCCTCGCTCAGCGAATCGGTGGGGCTCCAGCAGGCGAGCCAGCCCTCGCGCGGTGGCTCCGCGTCGACGAACGTGGCCTCCACATCACCTCGTCGGAGGAGATCGGCGAGGTCCGCCAGCCGGTCGCACGAAAGTTCCTGGGTACGCGGCATCCCACCAAGGGTACGACCGAACTGGTCAACTACCGCTCCGAGCTACTCAGCCCATGCCTTGATCTTCTCGATGACCTCCAGCGGATTCTCGCCCTTTGGGTCGATGTTGAGGTGGGTGACACCCACGTCCTTGTAGACCTGCAGGCGCTCCCTGACCGATCCTTCGTCGCCACAGAGCATGGAGAGATCGAGGTACTCGTCGGGTACGGCGGCGAACGCCTCGTTGCGGTGCCCGGACAGGAAGAGGTCCTGGATCTTCTCGGCTTCGGCTTCCCACCCGTAGCGCCTGAAGAGGTCGTTGTAGAAGTTCTTCGATTTGGCGCCCATGCCGCCGACGTAGAAACCGATGTGGGCCCGAGCGGCCTCTCGCGCTTCTTGGACTTCGGGCCCGCTCCCCAGCGCGACCACGCCACCGGCGATGATGTCGAGCGTTCCGAGATCGCCCGAGCGTCGGGCAGTTCCGGCAGTGAGCGCATCGCCCCAAACCTGTTGGAAGCGATCGGGCACGAAGTGGATGGGCTGCCAACCATCTGCGAGTTCGGCGGTCAGCTCGACGTTCTTGGGGCCGATGGAGGCGATCACGATCGGAATGTCGGTTCGGAACGGCTTGTCCATCAACTTCAGGGGTTTGCCGAGCCCGCTGCCACCGTTCTCGGCGCTCAGCGGCAGGCTGTAGGCTTCACCGTCATACACGACCTTGTCGCCGCTCCACACCTTGCGACAGATCTCGATGGTGTCGCGGGTGCGGGCGATCGGCTTGGCGAACGGGACGCCGTGCCATCCCTCGATCACCTGAGGGCCGCTGGTGCCCAGCCCCAGGACGAAGCGACCTTGGGACAAGGTGTCGATGGTCATCGCCGTCTGGGCGATGAGGGCGGGACTCCGCGAGTAGACGGGCAGGATGCCGGTCATCAGTTCCAGTCGCTCGGTCTGGCCTGCGAGGAACGCAAGCGTGGACACCAGGTCGAACCCGTAGATCTCCCCACCCCAGATACGGTCGATGCCGGCCGACTCGAGGTCGCGAGCGCGCTGGACGAGTCGCTTGGGGTCGCCGGTGAACGAAAGGCTGGTGCTGAGCTTCATGCGGGCGACGTTAGCCCCGGCTCTGCTCGCCTGCCCAGTTGGGCTCGGGGACCTTGGTGCCTCGCCCCAGGCCAGGAACCCCTAGGCTCGATGCAATGGCAGTCGAAGTGACCATCGAAGGTCGGATGCTCCAACTCCGCATGACCGGCTTCGATCAGATTTGGGCGCTGCGGCGGCATCTGGAGGTGCCGATCGCCGATGTCGTCGGGGCATCGGTCGAGGCCAAGGATCCGCTCGCTGACAACGTCGCCTTCCGGATTCGCGGGTCGTCCATTCCCGGACTGCTCATCGCCGGCAAGTACTCGATCTGGAAGCACGCCAGGAACCACGAGAAAGAGCGGCAGTTCTGGCTGACCTTCCGAGGCGCGGAAGTGCTGGTCATCAAGACGTCGTTGCCGTGGCCGAGCCTCCTCGTGCTCGAGGTGCCCGGCGCGCGAGAGCTGGCGACGATGATCAACGAGACGATCAACGAGTCGCTGGCGTCCGCTCGTCGTCACGACGCCGCGGGCGACGCCCGATGATCGCCGGCGACGATTCCGGGGGGTCGCGCCCTGTCGGCATGGCGTCTCTCGGCGGACTCGAGGAGCCCGCCATCTCCCGGGCGATGTGGGAGGCCGCCGAGCGGTTCCACGCCGTGTGCTATCTCGCTCCCGAGGTCCGGGAGGAGGGTACAGCGGCCGGTCTCAAGGGCTTCTGGATGAACTACTTCGCCACTCGCATCGCTCCGGTCGGCGCCGTCGGCCCGGCGATCGCTCGCTCCACGTTCTTCTACTACGCACCGCGCCGTATCGAGCGGGCCCTGCCCGACGCCTGGTCCTTGGCCGACCCTCGAGCGGTGATCGCAGCCCGCTATCGGGGGATGGATCGTTCGCTGCGGGCGTTGTACGGGCCCACGGTGGAAGGCGCCGAGATGAGCGAAGCGGCCGTCCTCGTACGCGACGCTGCCGAGGGTTGCGACGCCATCGGGCGGGTGCTGCATGCGGGATGGGCGTCGTTGCCATGGCCCGACGAACCGCATCTGGCGCTCTGGCATGGTTGCACGCTCTTGCGGGAGTACCGCAGCGGGAACCACCTGATCGCGGTGACGGTCGAAGGTCTCGACGGGTGCGAGTCGGTGGTCTCCCATGCCGCCGTCGGTGGCGGACCCAGAGACTGGATCCAAGGGGAGGCGGCGTGGACGGCCGAGGAGGAACAACGGGCGGTGAACTCGTTGCGTCGACGTGGCTGGCTCACGTCGGCCGGTCTGATCACCGACGAGGGACGCGAGGGGCGGCGGCGCATCGAGGAACTCACGGATCGGCTGGATCTCCCGATCTGGCAGCGGCTCGGTGCCGAACGCGGACGTCGTCTGTTCGAACTCCTGGGCCGGTTCGCTTCGTCACTTCCCCCCGACGACCAGCTGGACTGGCAACAGCACTATCCCCCCGAGCCCCCCGACCTCGAATCATCGGGATCCCATGGTTGATCTCGCCGCGGGCTACGCCAGGTTCCCCGATGGCTTCTTCTCGCGCTTCGACGACGCCGACGATGCCGAGTTCTATCGACCGGCGCGCCTGGTCACCC
This sequence comes from Acidimicrobiales bacterium, assembly GCA_024641625.1. Classification (GTDB taxonomy): domain Bacteria; phylum Actinomycetota; class Acidimicrobiia; order Acidimicrobiales; family SZUA-35; genus JAHECQ01. The sequence continues at coordinate 8,297 of JAHECQ010000151.1, forward strand.
ACATCGACGACGCCGCCATTGCGGCAGTCGGCGAGCTCTATCGAGAACTCGCGGTCTCCGGCGAGGTTCTCGATCTGATGTCCTCGTGGATCTCCCATTTCCTCGAGCCGCCCAGGCGTCTGACCGTGCTCGGAATGAACGAGGCCGAGCTCGAGGCCAACACGGCGGCCGATGAACGCGTTCTTCGCGATCTGAACGTCGATCCGTCGCTTCCGTTTCCGGACGCGTCGTTCGACGATGTGGTGTGCTGTGTGTCGATCGACTATCTGACCCGACCCCTCGAGGTGTTCGCCGAGGTGGGACGGGTGTTGCGTCCCGGTGGTCGGTTCATCTGCACGTTCTCGAATCGTTGCTTTCCGACCAAGGCGATACGGGGATGGCTCGATCTGGGAGGCCGACAGCGGATGGATCTCGTCGGGCTCTACTTCGACCTGGTCGGTGGATGGATGCCCGTGGCCAAGCGCGACTGCATCCCAGTCGGGGGTCCGACCGACCCGCTGCACGCCGTGTGGGCGAGTCGAACCGGG
>JAHECQ010000152.1 GCA_024641625.1 Acidimicrobiales bacterium
CCCTGGGACGGTGTGGCCCAGCTGTGGTTTGATCGAGAGCCGCCGACCCCCGAGTTCCCTCACGGTTCGACACCGAGCGACAGCTTCCAGCAGCGGGCGGAGCCCTATACCCCTTGGGGTACCACCGAGTACGTGGTCATCGACGGCAGCGATCGACTGCCGGTCATGCCCAACGTTCTGAATCAGCCGTTCCCCTGCACCCGGAGCGGGTTCTTCAAGGTCACCTCGTTGGTCGGCGCCCAGGCCGGCGCCGACACCGAGGCCTTCTTCGCTCACTGGCTCGACGTCCATGCGCCGAACGTGCGCGACGTCATGACCCGAGTCGGAGGATGGCGCTACGTCGTGAGCTTGAGTATCGATCCGACCACTGCACCCTACGCCGGCATGGCCGAACTCTACTTCGACAGCGTTGACGGGTGGCGAGCATTCAACCAGACGATCGAGCCCGACGGCATGGAGCACTGGGGCGACCCCGACGGCACCCTTTTCCTGCGCAGCCAGACCGAGATGATCGGCATCCCCTGAGACCCGCCGATCGGGAAAACCGCCGATCGGTCAGACCGGGCGCGGCTGGGCGCCGCGCACGAGCCGCCCCGGTCGAGCACCGGTGAACTCGCCGTCGCAGAGCGTCTCGGTGCCCAGCACGAACGTGTGGCGGTAGCCGACCGGCTTCTGGACCAGACGCTTGCCGCCCGTAGGAAGGTCGAACCGTAGGTGCGGGCGGCCGACCGACAATGCTGCGTGATCGACCACGTTGAGATCGGCCCGATACCCGGGCCGAATGAGGCCGCGATCGAGCAACCCATAGGTCTCTGCGGTCCGACGGGCTTGCTTGTTGACGACGAACTCGAGTGGGAGGTGTTCGCCGCGGGTGCGATCTCGAGTCCAGTGGGTCAACAGGAACGTTGGGTAGGACGCGTCGCAGATGGTGGCGACGTGAGCTCCGGCATCGCCGATACCGCATACGGTGTAAGGGTCGAGCAACATCGAACGGATGTCCTCGAGGTCGCCGTTGTAGTAGTTCTCGAAGGGGTAGAGCAGCAGGGTCGAACCATCGCCCGCGGCCAGCGTGTCCAAGGCCAACTGCCACGGGTCCACGCCGGCCGCAGCAGCCCGTTTCGCCAGGGCTGAGGCCGGGTCGGGCTCGTAGTCGAGCGTCGGACCGAGTTCATGGGCCCTGGTGAAGGCGTAGTCCATCCACGCGGTGTGCGCATCGTGCGGCCGGCCGTCCACCAATGCCTCTCGCAGTGCCCGGTCCGACCGCAGCCTCGCCGCTCGATCGGCCAACGGGAGGTGGGCAATGGCCTGGTAGGCAGGATTGGTGCGGAACGGGTTGACGGTGGCGTCGAGACCCAACATGACGCCGATCGGTCGACACCCCACCTGGCCGGTCACCTCCACCCCATCGGCGTTGGCCGCGTGGATCTCGTCCCGGGTGGTCTTCCATCGTTCGGGCGCATTGTCGACCTGCAACAACAACACCGACAGCGGTCGACCCGACAGCTCGGCCGCTTGGCGAAGGCGCTCGAAGTCGCCGGGCTCGAAGTCGGAGTTCGCCTCGAGCACGCCCGCCTCAGCGGCTCGCATCGCCTCGGCCACCGCAGCCAGCTCCGGATCGGTGGCCGAGAGGCTGGGCGTGAAGCGACCATCGGCCGCTTTGTGCTTGATGGTCCGACTGGTGGTGAAGCCGAGCGCACCGGCATCCAACGCCTCCCGGACGAGCCGGCCGAACTCGCGCAACTCGACGTCGGTGGGGATCTCGTCGTGGACGGCTCCCCGCTCACCCATCACGTAGAACCGCAGCGCACCGTGGGGAATCTGGGCCCCGATGTCCAGGACGCGTGGCAGGGTCTCGAGCGCGTCGAGGTACTCGGGGAAGGACTCCCAGCTGAAGTCGATCCCCTCGGCGAGCGCGGTGCCGGGGATGTCCTCGACGCCCTCCATCAGGTTGATGAGGAACTCCTCGGTACCCCGTCTGACGGGGGCAAAGCCCACGCCACAGTTCCCGAAGACGGCGGTTGTCACACCGTGCCACGACGAGGGCGTGACGTCGGGGTCCCACGTTGCCTGACCGTCATAGTGAGTGTGGATGTCGACCCAACCCGGAAGTACCAGCTGATCCTCGGCGTCGATGGTTCGTCGAGCCGGCCCGTCGACCTGGCCGACGTCGGTGACGATGCCATTGCTCACTGCGACATCCGCCACCATCCGAGGCCCGCCGCTGCCGTCGACCACGGTCCCGTTCTTGATCACCAGATCATGCATGACCGAACCCTAGTGCCGTCCGCCGCGAGCGCTCCAGGCGTCGATCGGCCCATCAGACGACACAATGACGATCGTGACGACCACCATTCGCGGCACGCTGCTCTCCACGCCGACCTCCGAGGTCCTCGACGTGCGGGAGGATCATGTGGTGACCGTCGGCGACGATGGCCGGATCGTGTCAGTGGAGCCGGCCGAGATCAACCACGCCCCCGTCGACATCCACCTCGACCGGGGAACGGTGTTGTTGCCGGGACTGATCGACCTCCACGTGCACGCCCCGCAGTGGCCACAGCTGGGGACGGGACTCGATCTGCCTCTGGATGAATGGTTGTTCCGCTACACCTTCCCGCTCGAGGCTCGATGTGCCGACCTCGGGTTTGCGAACAGCATCTGGTCGGCGTTGGTGCCCGCTCTGTTGGCCCGGGGCACCACCACCGCGGTGTACTACGGATCGATTCACGAGCCGGCGACCGTCGCTCTGGCCGAAGCCTGCGTTCGCCACCGACAGCGAGCGTACGTCGGCCGCGTGGCCATGGACCATCCGCAGGGCACGCCTGCGTTCTATCGGGATCCCTCGGCCTCGGAGGCAGTCGCGGCGAGCGCTCGCAGCATCGAGGCCATCAGGGCGCTCGACTCGCCATTGGTCCAGCCCATCATCACCCCTCGCTTCATTCCGGCGTGCACCGATGCCCTTCTCGAGGGCTTGGGCGAACTGGCGACAGCCAGCGGCGCGCTCGTCCAGACCCACTGCTCGGAGAACGACTGGGAACATGGGTACGTCCTCGATCGGTTCGGGGTCTCGGATTCGGTTGCGCTCTCGAGATTCGGCTTGGCCCGTGATCACTCGGTGCTCGCCCACGGTTGTCTGTTGTCCGACGACGACCTGACGCTCCTGAGCCGGCTCGGGGCCGGAGTTGCCCACTGCCCTCTTTCGAATGTGTATTTCGGCAACGCGGTGTTCCCTCTCCGTCGGGCCCTCGAGCGGGGTCTACGAGTGGGGCTGGGGTCCGATATCGCCGGCGGAGCCGAACCCGGCATGCTCGCGGTCTGCGCCCACTCGGTCAACGTGTCACGCATGCTCGACGACGGAGTGGACCAACGACTCGGATCGGAGCGCCGCGGGGTCGCCGACTCCGCCATCGATGCGACCACCGCCTTCTGGCTCGCCACCGTCGGAGGCGCCGAGGTGTTGGGGCTCGAGGCCGGGCGATTCGAACCCGGACAGTGGTTCGACGCCTTCACCGTGACCACCATCGACGAAACCGACCGCCACAACCTCGACCTGGTCGGCACTCGCCTCGGCATCTGGCCCGACCTCGACGACTGGCCTCGGCGATTCGAGAAGATCGTCCGTCGCGCCACCCCGGCCGACATCGGACACGTCTGGGTTGGCGGCCAGGCCGTCAGCGGCGGTCGAGCCCTCAGCGGCGGTTGAGACGCGAGAGCAGCCGCAACAGCTCGAGGTACAACCAGACAACGGTCACCATCAGACCGAAGGCTGCGTACCATTCGAGCTCGCGAGGTGCGCCACGGGCAACCGAGCGTTCGATCAGGTCGAAGTCCAACAGCAGGTTGAACGACGCCACGCCCACGACGAGCAGGCTGAACGCGATGCCGATGCCGGACGCGTCGGACAGGAACGACACCTGCCCACCGAAAAGACGAGCGACCAACCCGACGGCGTAGATGAGCACGATGCCCATCGTGGCGGCGATCACCATCTTGCGCGTCCGGTCGGTGACCCGAATGATGCGCTGGGAGTACAGGAACAGCATGGCAGCGAACACACCGACGGTGCCCAGCAGCGCCTGAACCACGATCCCGCTGTAGGTCCCCTCGTACACCCGGGAGAGGGCTCCGAGGAACACGCCCTCGCAGAGCGCGTACGCCGGCGCAGTGAATCGGGCCATTCCCGGCTTGAAGACAGTGACGATGGCGAGTCCGAAGGCCAGGATCAGCGGGAGGAAGAGCCAGCCGGGGAACCGGGTGACCGTTCCCAGCTCGCCGGTTTGCACCATCGACCAGCCGCCGGCGGCAGCCGCCACCAGAATGGTGAACAGGACGAGCGTGCGGCGTGCCGTGCCCTCCATGGTCATCAGGCTCGACCGGTAGGTCGAGATGGGGCCATCGTCGATCGGCCCGGTGGTCGGGTAGGTGGGCGCAGTGGGTGCTCGCTCGACCGAGCCGAAGGCTGAATCGAGCGAGCGTTGGTTGAGGATGGGGTTGGCCATGACGACGCTCCTTGACACTTCCGCCGACAGACGCGGGGCGAAGCAGCCGCAATCATCGCACGTCGGACCGGCCCCATCGCATCATGGCCCTCCCTCGAGGGCGTCATCACCGCTTCGACCGAGCGTCTGATGCACTCCAGGTGGGCACGCACGGCCGACTAACCTCTGACCCATGCCACAGCCACTCCGATTCGGCGTCGTTCACGACTTCCGCAGTCCCCCCGGGAGCGACACGCCCCTCCCCCAGGTGTACGCCGAGACGCTCGAACAGGTGCGTCTCGTGGACCAGTGGGGCCTGGACCTGGTGTGGTTCACCGAGCACCATTTCCTCGAGGACGGCCATCTCCCGAACTTCGTTCCGGTCGCCGGTGCGGTCGCCGCCATCACCGAGCGGGTGCGGATCTCGACCGACATCATGCTCGCTCCCTTCGCCCACCCGGTACGCCTGGCCGAGGACCTTGCCGTGCTCGATCAACTCTCCGGCGGCCGCATGGAGTTGGGCATCGGCATGGGGTATGCCGCTCACGAGTTTGCCGGTTTCGGTGTTCCGCAGAGGAACCGTGTGTCCATGACCGAAGAGCTCATCCAGATCCTTCGCTTGGCCTGGAAGGGCGAGCGGTTCAGCTTCGAAGGCAAGCGATACAAGTTCGACGACCTGCTCGTGAGCCCCCAGCCGATTCAGCCGGGCGGCCCACCGCTGTGGATCGCCGGCATGAGCGAGAACGCCGCCCTTCGGGCGGCCCGGTTCGACGCCAATCTGTTACCCCAAGGCCCACGCGAGGTCGTGCTCGATCCTTGGCGCCGCAACCTCGAGTCCTCGGGTCGCGATCCCGAGGACTATCGGGTGGGCCTCATTCGTTCGGTATTCGTGACCGACGACCCCGAGCGCGACTGGGCACGCCTCAAGCAGGCCGAGCGCTATCGCATGAGCGTCTACGCCAAGTTCAACGAGTCGACACCCGATCACCTGCCTGCGCTGCAGGATCCGAAGTCGTCCATTCCCCAGGGGTGGCTCATCGGCGACGAAGACCACTGTGTCGAGCAGCTCACCGCCTACCTCACCGACTACGGCATCACCGACATCGTCACCTGGGGTGCGGCTCCGGGCATGGCCCCCTCGCTGATGAACGAGTCGCTCGAACGCTTCGCCAAGAACGTCGTGCCGAGAGTTCGTGATGCCGTCGAGGGCTGATCCCCGGATCGACTCCTCGAACGTTTGATCCGACCCAACGCACGGTTGCGACATCGCCGGGCAGACTGGGCCCATGAGCATGACGCGAGCCGACGTTGCCGCTGCCATCGATCACACGCTGCTGAAGCCGGAGGCCACTACCGATCAGGTGATCGCCCTTCTCGCCGAAGCCAACGTCTTGGGCGTCGGAACCGTATGCATCAGCCCGTGCATGTTGCCGATCCCCGACGAGCTCCTGGACGATTCCATCGGTTTGTGCACCGTCATCGGCTTCCCCAGCGGTGCCGTCGACCCCCGCATCAAGGGTGCCGAGGCCGCACTTGCGTTCGCTGCCGGCGCGATGGAGATCGACATGGTCATGAACCTCGGGCTGGCCAAAGGTCACGACTGGGAGGGCGTGGAGACCGACATCGCCGAAGTACGGGCGGCGGTCCCCTCTGCCTTGTTGAAGGTGATCCTCGAGACCGGTGCGCTCTCCGATCAGGAGCTCATCACCTGTTGTGAGATCGCCGAGAGCTGTGGCGCCGACTTCGTCAAGACCTCGACCGGTTTCCATCCGAGCGGCGGCGCCACCCTGCACGCCATCGAGCTCATGGTCTCGAGCATCGGTGGGCGTCTGGGCATCAAGGCCAGTGGGGGAATACGGGACTCGGCGACGGCTCTGGCCATGCTCGAGGCGGGCGCCAATCGGCTCGGCACCTCCTCCAGCAACGCCATCCTCGAGGGTCTCTAACGTGCGAGATAGCCCCCGGTGAGCTGGGCCCGATCGGCGGCGGCCTGGCCGGTCATGTACCCCGAGCCATCGAGGGAACGGCGACGCGATGATCGGGTGACCAGGTCGAACGAGCCCATGAACTCGTCGACTTCCTCCTCTCTCGATTGGAGCAGGGGAACGAGGGATGCCCCGTGGTCGGCTTCGGCGGCGGCGAGGACTTCCTCGTTGACCTGTCGAAGTCGTTCGGCAATCCGATGACTGAATCCGGTGAGGAAGCTGGTGCGAAAAGCCTTGCTGTTGGGCGACGCCCCCGGAGGCGCCTGCTTCGCCGCTTGAGCCAGTCCCCGCTGCGCCTGGAGCAGCAGTGAGGTGAACAGCACTTCGACGGCCGCCACATCGTCGGCGAACCCGACGATGGACGACAGAGCCAACCCGCTGTAGAGGAACGCACGGCAACGACCGGCTTCGGCCACCACCTGCAGCAGATACGACTTGGTTTCGACGTACGGAGCGTCGATGAAGACGCGTCTGATCACCGGGCGCTCGTGGGCACCGCGATGCTCCTGGTCCAGGGCCACGGCATCGATGGCGTGGCGCGTCATCAGTTCGTGAGCCTTGGCCGTGAACGCCATCGCTTCGGCCTCGAAGGCCGTCGACTCGGCCTTGGCCAACAAGTTCCGGATGCGCTCGAGGACGGGGTCGCCGGCGGTGCCTCGGGCAGGTCCACCGGCGAGCCGGTGGACCCCCTCGTCCACGTCGGACTCGCCGGGCGGTGGCAGGATCCGTTCCAGGCGCGGCAGTGACGTGAGGTTCACCAACAGCTCCACGATCAGTTCGAGGGCCTCGTCGGTCGGCAACAGTTCGGTATCCACCCACTGCTGGAGCCAACCCGCACCATCGCCCACCGAAGGAAGCTCGAGATCCTCGACCTGGATCAGCCACCGACCGTCCATGATCGATGATCGGCGGTTGAGGTGATCGGTGGCCATGGCCCAACCGGCCAGTTTCGCCGCGCCGGCGTTGCGGCATCCGAGGCGAGCCTGTCGGTGCAATTCGGCCGGTTGCCACCCACCCGACCAGCTGGCGGCAACCGAGGAGAGCAGGAGGTCCTCGCACACCTCCACCAGCAAAGGCCAGGGCAAGGAGTGAGCGAACTGGAGGTTCAGTGCGCTCGACGCCTCTCGCCGACGAATGCTCAGTACTGCGGCAAGCACCAACTCTCGAGCGAACCCAGGGGTGGGCTCCGGGTCGTCGGTCAACAGTTGCCAGGTTGCGTTCCTCACCCTCTCAGCCTCTCACCCTCGCTCTCGCTTTCACCCTCTCACCGTCGCTCACCCTCCCACGTTGTCCTACGGAATCGGGAGCTACGGTCGACCTCGAGCCAGTGCCCAGTCTCTCATGACCTCGCCCGACCCGCGCCGGCCCCACCACTGCGTCACGGTCGTTGCGTCACGAGGGCGCGTCGGTTCCCGAGGCCGTTGATGCAATCGGGGCCCGCAGGCGCGAGACTCAGCACCGATCTGCCCCGGTTGGGGAAGCGGCTACACAGAGGGAGCGTCGCGGTGAAGTTCGGACTGAGGTACTGCAACTCCGGGCCATATGTCGACCCGGTCAAGGGGGTCGAGCTGGTTCAGGCCGGGGAGGCCGCCGGATTCGAGTCGGCGTGGACCGTCGAACACACGGTCGTTCCCGCCAACTACCAGTCGACATATCCCTACAGTCCGAGCGGGAAGATGGCCGGAGGTATTGACGATGTCCCGCTACCCGATCCGTTGATCTGGATGGCGTTCATGGCCGCTGCGACCACCACCATCAACTTCGCGACCGGCGTCCTGATCGTGCCCCAGCACAATCCCGTGTTGATGGCCAAGCAGATCGGCACCCTCGATCACCTGTCGAACGGGCGGGTGCTGCTGGGGATCGGCGTCGGTTGGCTTCGCGAGGAGTTCGAAGCCCTGGGAGCGTCGTTCGAGGATCGAGGCAAACGGACCGACGAATACGTTGCCGTCATGCGCGAACTCTGGTCGTCGGAGGCGCCGACATTCCACGGGGACTACGTCGACTTCGACTCGGCGTACTGTCTGCCTCAACCGGTCCGCCATTCGGTGCCGATCATCGTCGGTGGCGACACACCCATCGCGGCGCGCCGCGCCGGTCGCCTGGGGGATGGCTACTTCCCGGCCAGAAACGCCCCGCAGGAGATGCTCGATCTGGCACGGCGAACCGCCGAGGAACACGGTCGGGACCCCGAGGCACTCGAGATCACGACGAGCCTTCCTGCGGACCTCGACGAGATTCCCACGTTGGCCGCCCGAGGCGTCAGCCGTCTGCTCGTGCCGGTCTCGCCCGTGGCGGGACTCGAAACGGTCATCTCCGATGTGGACGATGTGACGCGTTTCACCGAGGTGAT
>JAHECQ010000153.1 GCA_024641625.1 Acidimicrobiales bacterium
TGACTTCCTCGACTGGCCCCCTCTCGCCTGAACCTATCGGCTCGCCATCCGGGGTTGGGGAAGTCGGTCGGGTGGGCCCGACTACGGGCGAGGTCACCAGCTCTGCCAGAGTTCGAGGAGTTCGCCCAGCAGTCGGGGCGTGCCGGCCGCGATCGGGGCGCGTCTGGCCGCATGATCCAGGACCACCAGATCGCGACCGAGAGCATCGACCATCGGCACTCCGGCCTCCTGACAGACCAGATAGGCACCGAGGTAGTCCCAGACGCCGAGCGCATCGTCGACGTCGAGCCAGCCGTCGAGCACACCGGCGGCCACATTGCACAGATCGAGCGCAGCGGCACCGCAGGCCCGGTATTGGGCCCAACCACCATGGGTCGGCGCCCACCCCGACATGCCGATGATGGCCTCCGACAGCCGTTCGCATGCGCTCGGAGCGACCGGTTGATCGGCCTCGACCCCTCCCCCACGCACCGCCTGGAAGCGCACACCCGACGCAAGATTCACCACCGACGCCGCCAGCGGACCACCGGCGTCCACTGCGCACAGACTGGTGGCATACCACGGCAACCCACGCGAGGCGTTGGTGGAGCCGTCGACCGGGTCGACCACCACCGTGATCGGACCGTCGCCGGTGAGACCCGACTCCTCGGACAACACGGCGAACCCCGCCCGGTGGAGCCCCTCGATCAGCACGTCGTCAGCCACCACGTCGTGGCGGTACTGGTCCGACCGACGGCCCGAGTGACCCCAGTCATCGAGGTCGGCGAGTGCATCGACCAGGTCGGCCGTCAGACCATCGAACACACCGAGAATGGCGGACGGGGTGGGGACTGATCCGTCAACGGAAGGAATTTGGCTCACGAGGCGACGCTAGCGACCCGGACGCGCGGGCACGACGGAACCCCCGAGCCCGCTCTGACAATTGCGGAACGAGGCCGCAACCGCCTCCGGATCTGGCAGGCTTGCAGGGCGAGGACCGGTCGACGCGCTGACCGGCCAACCAGCGAAGGAGTCTCATGGCAATCATCGACGTGCCCGGGTTCGTGGCCGATCTCAAAGACCACGCCGCCGACCACGGTTTCCACGTCCACGATGAGCGCCATTTCGTCGAGACCTACTCCCTTCGCCAAGCCTGGGAGGTCGACTTGCACCCGGAGCGGGCCTGCGGCGGTCCACTCGACCTCCACCTCGCCGTCGAACTCGATCCCCGCATCCTGTTGTCCTTCGAGGACAAGATGATGGAGATTCCCGAGGATGACGAACCGCCCACCGGCTACAAGCTGCCCATCAGCTTCACCTGGGCCCTGCCGCCCCTGCCCAAGGCCCCGGATCTCCTGGTGCTCGCCACCGACCTCGCGGGCATCGGCGGCGTGAACCTGCCCCTCGAGGTTGCCGCCGTCGATTCCACGGTGGCGGTCACCGACGCCTTCGAGCGGACCCTGTCGATCGTCGGCCGGGTCGAACTCGATTTCGCCGACTTGTTCATGCGCAGAGAAGACCTGTGCGACATCCTCGATCGCTGCCATGCCATCAGCGAGTGGGTGCTCGACCGTTGCCCGATGTGGCTCGACGAAGTCTGAGCATCTCGACCGTCCCGGCGGATCTGCGGCCGTGAACAGTCGGTTCGCCCACCGTTGGGGTAGCGCATCCACGCTCGGTGTAGGAGCATGGAACGGTGATCACCTTTCTTGACCCCCGGGGCGAGCCGAGTAGGCCGCTCGAGTCATACACCTTCCGCGCCGACCTCGCTCCCGGCGAGACGATCGGGCTGTTCGCCAACGGGTTCCCCGATTCGGTGGCCTTCCTCGATCACATCGAGAAGGCCCTCACCGACCTGCTGCCGGGCGTGGCCTTCGCCCGCTATGACAAGGGCAACGCCAGCGCCCTGGCCAGCGACCCGATGCTCGACAGCATCGCCGAGACCTGCAGCGCCGTCGTCGGCGCCTACGGCCATTGAGGCAGCTGTACGTCCGGCACCGTGCGTGACGGCATCGAAATGGCACGACGGGATCGTGCCGTAGCCGCCCTGGTCACCGACCAGTTCTGGCCACAGGGCGACTTCGTCGCTTCCTCCAATGGCATGCCCGACGTGCCCCGGGTCCGAATCCCCCACCCGGTGGCCGGTACCGGCCATGCCGCCATGGCCGAGGTTGCCGCCCAGATCGCGCCTCGACTCATCGCCGTCCTGCGTGGCGAACACCCTGGCGACCAGACCAAGGCTGCAGCATGACGGTCCTCACCGACCCCGCAGCGGCACCGACCGACGTCCGAAGCGGCCTACTCAGCGCCGTCGATGAAGCGGCAGCGCTCGAGTTCCTCCATCTCAATACGTGCACCGACGGCCTGCCGGTCGTCATCCCCACCCCCGAACGTGTCGATCGGATGGTGCTGGCGTCCGGCCTCGACGCCGACATCAACCTCGGCACGATGGGTCCGGGCGGTGGCGCCACGACCATCGCCAAAATTGCGACGAACGCGGTGATGGCCGGATGCATACCCGACTACATGCCCATCGTCGTCGCCGGCATCCAGGCGTTGCTCCAGCCCGAATTCGATCTGGCAGAGGTGCAGAGCACCACCCACTGCATCGCCCCGCTGATGATCGTCAACGGTCCGATGATCGGTGCTTGTGGGCTGGCCGCCGGCTTCGGGGCGCTCGGCCCCGGGCACCGGGCCAACGCCTCGATCGGGCGAGCCATCCGGTTGTGCATGATGAACATCGGTGGTGCGCGTCCCGGCTCCTCGGACATGGCGTTGCTCGGGCACCCTGGCAAGTTCAGCTTCTGCCTGGCCGAGGACGAAGACTCCTCCCCGTGGGAGCCGCTGTCGGTCTCCCTGGGGTATCCCGAGGGAAGCTCCGCCGTCACCATCGTCGGTACCGAAGCGCCGCATTCGGTCGTGTTCGTGAACGACGCCGATGACCCCGACTCGGCACAGCGTCTGCTGCAATGTCTGGCCCGGGTGGTGGCCAACACCGGCTCGAACAACTCCGCGCTGCGCGGTGGCACCGTGGCCGTCGCCCTCAATCCCGAGCACGCGACGGTGCTGGCCGATGCCGGACTCTCCCGGGCCGATGTACAAGCCGGCATCGCTGCCCTCGCCACCAATCCGCGTGGACTGCTCCGATCGCTCAATCCGACGTTCGTCCGCGACGGCGATCCCGACGATCCGATCGCGTCCGTCGAGGGGCCGGAGAACGTCATCGTCTTCGTGGCCGGAGGCTCGGGTCTCTACTCCGCCGTCTTCCCGTCGTGGGCGGCCGGCGCCCACGACAACCCCGTGGTGCACACCGCGATCGACACCGATCAGGCCTGTGTCATTCCGGGAATGGAGCCCCGCCCATGAGCTCGGGTACCACCCTGCCCACTGCGCCCTTCGGCCGCACCGGCCACGTCAGCACCCGCGTGATCTTCGGCGCAGCCGCGTTGTCCAGGATGGATCAGGATCAAGCCGACGAAACGCTCGCGCTCGTGGCGGCGGCCGGGATCAACCACGTCGACACCGCGGCGGCGTACGGGAAGTCCGAAGACCTCCTTCGGCCGTGGTTGACCGATCATCGGTCCGACGTCTTCCTTGCCACCAAGACCGGCGAACGATCGGGCGACGCCGCCCGCGCCCAGCTCGAAACGTCGCTGACGCGCATGGGCGTCGAGTCGGTCGACCTCATCCAGCTCCACAATCTGGTCGAGGACGACGAGTGGGAGACCGCGCACGCCTCCGGCGGAGCCGTCGAGGCCCTGGCCAAGGCGCGTGACGAGGGGTTGTGCCGATTCATCGGCGTCACCGGCCACGGCACTCGCATCCCGGGCATGCACCTTCGCAGCCTGGCCGAGTTCGACTTCGACACCGTGTTGATCCCCTTCAACTTCGTGCTACTCGACAATCCGGCCTACCGCACCGATGTCGAAGCGCTCCTGAGTCGTTGCGCCGAACGAAACGTGGCGGTGCAGACCATCAAGGCCGTCGCGCGTGGACGCTGGCCCGAGATGCCACCCGACCGTCGCAGCTGGTACCAGCCGATCACCGACGTCGATGCCATCGGCAACGCCGTACGGTACGTGCTCGGCCACCGGCAGCTCTTCCTCAACACCACGAGCGACGTCACACTCCTCCCCCACGTCTTCACTGCCGCCTCCGGCGAACTCAGCCGACCCTCCGATGAGCAGATGCGGGCCGACGTCGCCGCCCAGGGCATCACCCCGTTGTTCGACGGGGCCGACCTGGAACGCATCTGACGCTCGCCCTCTCGCTCCCCAGCGGATAGAACGTTGCGGTGAACCTGCTGCAACTCTTCATCGATCGCGCCGCCGACCACCTCGACCAACCCTGCCTCACGGTGCCGGCGTCGTCGGCGGTACCAGCCGAGCAGATCACCTTCGGGCAGCTGTTCGACCGCTCGGCCCAGCTCTCGGGCGCGCTGGTGGCCGGTGGCGCAGCAGTCGGCGACCGCGTCGTCGCACAGGTCGACAAGTTCCCCGATGCCTTCGCGCTGTACTTGGCCTGCCTGCGAGCCGGGCTCGTCTACGTACCGCTCAACACCGCCTATACCCCCTCCGAGGTTGCCTTCTTCCTCACCGACGCCGGCGCCCACACCCTCGTCTGCCGCCCGGGGACCGAGGACTCGTTGGCCGACGCAGCGGCTGCGGTGGCTGTGGTGCACACCCTCGGAGCCGCCCACTCCGGGTCGCTCCCCCGGCGAGCGGCCGAGGTCGACCCGTTCGTCGGGGTGACCGATCGGTCCGACGACGACTTGGCCTGCATGCTCTACACCTCCGGTACCACGGGGCGGTCGAAGGGTGCCATGCTCACCCACCGCAACCTGGCGGCCAACGGCCAGGCGCTCCACCAGGTCTGGGCCTTCGAACCGGCCGACGTGCTGTTGCACATCCTGCCCATCTTCCACGTGCACGGGCTCTTCGTCGCCCTTCACTGCGCCCTGCTCAATGCCTCGGAGGTCATCTTCCTGCCCGGGTTCGACGTCCCGACGGTTCGGCGCGAGCTCCTTCGCTCCACGGTCATGATGGGAGTACCGACGCACTACACCCGTCTGCTGGACGACCCGGCATTCGGAGCCGCCGACTGCGCCAACGTCAGGCTCTTCACCTCCGGTTCCGCCCCGATGACCGAGCAGGTGTTCAACCAGTTCACCGAACGGACCGGGCACCGGATCTGTGAGCGTTACGGCATGACCGAGACCGGCATCCTGACCTCCAATCCCTACGACGGTGAGCGGGTGGCCGGCACCGTCGGGTATCCGCTGCCCGGCGTCGAACTCAAGGTGCTGACCGAGGACGGCACACCAGCCGCAGTAGGCGAGAACGGCATGGTGTGGGTACGTGGAGAGCACGTCGGCCCCGGCTACTGGCAGCTACCGGAGAAAACGGCCGAGGAACGTTCGGACGACGGGTTCTTCAGAACCGGCGATGTCGGCTGCCTCGACTCGACCGGCCGTCTCACCCTGGCCGGGCGTGCCGGCGACATGATCATCTCCGGTGGGTACAACGTGTACCCGAAAGAGATCGAGCTGGTCCTCGACGAGACGCCCGGCGTCGTCGAGTCGGCCGTGGTGGGCCTCCCCCACCCCGACTTCGGCGAGGGCGTCGTGGCGTTCGTCGCCACCGATCACGACGACACCGCCCTGACCGCTGCGCTCGAAGCGGCCTGCAGCGAACACCTGGCCCGCTTCAAGCATCCCAAACACTATTTCTTCGTCGACGCACTCCCCCGCAACGCCATGGGCAAGGTCCAGAAGGCTCAGCTCCGAGCCGAGCACGCCGGCCACTTCGGGCCGAGCTGACCACCAGCGCGTCGACCGCGCCGTTGGGCAAAACTCCGATCCAGATTTCCCTCAAGTCACGACCTCGGTAGGTCGTTATTCCCATCGACATGGTGGAAGAGGGAGCATGATGGCTCGGCGCAGGACATCACCCAGAACTCGGGATCGGGAACGCGGCGCTGCGCTCGTCGAGTTCGCCTTCGTCGGCCCGATACTCATGGCACTGTTGTTCGGGATCATCGAGTTCAGCTGGATCTTCAACCAGGTACTCGACGTGCGTCATGGCTCACGCGAGGCCGCCCGCCTGATTGCCGTCAACTATCAGCCCGGTACCGCGGTGGGTACGGCGCAGACGAACGCCATCATCGACGAGATCTGCAGCCGAGTCGACGAACCGTCAGAGGTTCGGGTCACCATCGTGCTCGACGCAGCGGGTGCCGACAATCCCGGTGACCTGGCCACCGTTCGGGTGGAACGCAACCTGCAACAGCTGACCGGCTTCTTCGACGTGTTCCTCAGCAATGTGCAACCCAGTGGTGAGACCACGTTCCTGCTCGAGCAGCACGCAACCTGGTCGCCTGACGTGGGCGAGCGAGCCTGCTCGTGAGCGCTCCGAGCCCGTTGGACGTTCCCGGGCGGCATCGGCCGCCATCGGCCGGACCAGCCAAGACCGAGCTTCGACCGACCGAGCGCCGACGGACCGAGCGGGGCGCGGTACTCGCCATCTCTGCGCTGTCGATGATCATGCTCCTGGTCTTTGCCGCCTTCGCCATCGACCTGGGCAGCGTGTACATGCATCGCCAGGAAGACCAGACGGCGGTCGATGTCGCCGTGATCGCTGCGGGCTTCAACCGGTTCGACAGCGCGTCGGTGACCGCGGCTGCCGTCGATTCACTCAACTCGAACCTGGGCACGTCGTTCACCGCGGCCGACATGAACACCTGCGGCACGCTCGGCCTGCCGAGCGGTTGGGTCTCCTACACCGACGCCAACTGCCTCGCTCACAATCGGAGCTGGACCCGGCTGATGCTGCGCGTGCCGCCCCAGACCTACCAGACGGCCTTCGCCAAGCTGGCCGGGATCAACTCGATCGGCCACACGGCCTTCGCAGTGGTGTCGATCGAAGGCCCCTCCGGGGGTGGCGGCGTGTTGCCGGTGATCGCCGAGGCCAGTGCCGGCAGCTACCAGTGTCTCAAGGTCGGCGCGTCGAACGTTCCCGACGACCAGTGCAACGACAACGCCGGCGGCAACTTCGGGCTGGCCAACTTCGCCAGCTGGGGCAACGAGGGCATGGGCACCGCCATCGACTGCAGCGGCGACGGCAAGTCGCGCATGTCGAATCACCTGGCCATGGGCATCGACCACGACGTGTCGCGCCACGGTTTCGCTCCTCACAACGCGACGATGGTCGTCGACACCAGCTCTTGCGGAACCATCCCCGCGTCGAACGCGGTCGACACGATCACCGGCAACGTGCCGAACTGGGTGGGGAACGGCATCATCGACGGCGACATGTTCTCCGACGGCCGGCCCGCCCGGCTCCGACGAGTCGGCGGCCTCGACTGGTTCGAAACGACGACCATCGGCAACAAGACCGTCGATGACACACCCCTGTGGGAGTTCATCGACCCCACCCTCAACGACGGCGACAACGTGCCCAAATCGTGCCGCATCAACCAGTTCGTGGGTGACGGGGGCGGGCTCAACCCCGACCACGATCAGTACATGTCCAGCATCTCGGCGCTCAACCCTGCGGTGACGGTGCACCTCCTCACGCTCCCCGTGGAGGACCGCATGATCAAACTGATCGAGCGCTGCTTCGACCACTACCGAGGCATCCCCTGGACCGATCACGGAGCGTTCAACCCGGCCGACCAACCCACGGGATGCAGCACCCCTTGCGACGACCCGATCTTCACCTTGAACACCAGGAAGGAGTTTCCCGACTTCTACGACATCCAACTGTCGTCGCGCTTCGCCTATGTGCCGGTCACCAACGTCCCCTCCAGCTCGTGGAACGGCACTTCCGTGCTCACCATCGACTCGATTGCCCCCGTCTACCTCCAACGGGTCTACGGAGGCAACTGCGATGTCAGCGGTTGTCAGGTCAGCTTCGATCCCGGCTTCGACTACTCCACGACCACCAGCAGCGACAAGGTCTCGGCCTTCACCGCCTTCCTGTTCCCGACAGGCTCGCTGCCCGCCGGCCTCGACAGCCCCACTGCGCCGATCGAGGTCGGCCAGCACCGTGTCCCTCGACTGATCCGATGAAAGCCGCCCGATGAACTTCCGTCGATGCACCACCACCCCGAGGCCACCGGCCGGAAGCGACCGGATCCGTCAACACTCCCGCGAACGAGGTGTGACCGCAGTCGAGTACGCCCTACTCATTGCCGCGTTGCTCGTCCCCCTCGTCCTCGGGGTCCAGGCGGTGCAGGCCAACGGCGGCTCCCGCCTCGATCGCAGCGGTCACCGAATCGGCACGCCCACCGAGAGTTTCGTGCCCAACACGCCCACCACCGGGGTCATCGTTGCCCCCAGCAGCACCAGCGAGCCACCGGCCCAGACGACCACGGTCACCGGTGCCACCCTCCAGGGCAACGCCACCCCCCAGTCCGGCAAATGGACGGCCACGGTCATCATCACCCTCGTCGACCAGAACGGGCAACCAATCGCCGGTGCCGGCATCTCCGGCACCTGGGCCATCGACGGTGGGGGCGCTCAGCAGGCGACGACCTGCACCACCGACACCGGTGGACGATGCACGGTGACCCAGTGGAACCTGAAACGATCCGGAGAGGTGATCCACCTGAGCACCAGCTTCACTCTCGGGAACATCACCGGGACCTCGTTGACCATCGGACCGGGCGTGACCGGTACGTCGGTGACCGTGCAGAAGCCTTGAGCCCGACCCGGGAGCCGAAGCCGCCCGCTCAGACGATGCGACTGGACTTCTTCCCCCAGTACTCGTCGCGGAGCAGCCGTTTGTAGAGCTTGCCGGTCGGCAGTCGCGGTAGCTCGGGCAGGAAGTCGAT
>JAHECQ010000154.1 GCA_024641625.1 Acidimicrobiales bacterium
GTACCGGTCGGCGTCGCACCGGACCGTGTGACCCTTGCGGCCGGCCGAGGGGGATGGTGGCGGCGATGGTCACATCATCGGGAATGCCGATGAGCCGCCGAAGCTCATCCTCGACCAGTCGATGCCATCCGGTCATCACTCCTCCGTAGCCGAGCGCGCGGGCGGCCAACAGCACGTTCTGACAGGCAGGAAAGATGGATGCACCGTCTTGGATCCCGGCCTGGCCCTCGACGGTGCCGTGGCGTCCCCGGATGCAGCCGAGCACCACGACCGGTGTCTCCTCGAAGTGGTCGACGAAGTACTGCATCGCTCGCGCTGTCCGAGCCTTCGGGCTGTTGTCGGCCGCTCCGCTGCCTTGGTCGTAGCCATCGCCCGTCCGCTTCTCGGACCATCCGGAGCGGAAGGCCTCGCCCAGGAGTGCCTTGTCTTGCTCGGCCACCGGCCCGTCGCGGAGCACGACGAAGCGGAAGTTCTGCCGGTTGGAGCCGGTCGGCGCGCGGGTCGCCGAGAACATGATCCTCGACAAATCGTCGTCGGGAATGGGGTCAGGGGTGTAGCGCCGTATGGCTCGGGTCGTCGCGAGGCCCTCGAGCAGGCTCACCGGTTCGAGGGGATGATCGTCGGAACTCACGCTCACACGATCGCACGAATGCGTATCCGGTCACCAACTTCGTGACCCCGGCCCCCTCGGATGGTCAGCCCGCAGCAACCGTCATGGCGTGGCGTACCAGGCTGACGAGCGTGTCACGTACTGCGGCTTTGTGACGGGCGTCGGTCACCACGACGGGGATGTGCGGCGAAAGGTCGAGCGCATCGCGAACATCGTCGGGATGGTGCCGAAGGATGCCATCGAACGCGTTGATGGCGACCACGAACGGAACCTTCGCCCGCTCCATGTAGTCCACCGCAGGAAAGCAGTGCTCCAGGCGGCCGGTGTCGACCAGCACCACCGCGCCGATGGCCCCTCGAACCAACTCGTCCCACATGAAGTGGAAACGATCCTGGCCTGGGGTTCCGAACAGGTAGAGGATCAGATCCTGACCGAGCGCGACCCGACCGAAGTCCATGGCAACGGTGGTCGACTGTTTCGAGGTGGCAACGCCGACATCATCGACGCCTTCGCTGACCTTGGTCATGGCGGCCTCGGTGGTGAGCGGGTCGATGTCGGAGATCGAACCGACCAACGTGCTCTTGCCGACGGCGAAGCCACCGGCAACGACGATCTTCACGGGGATGGGGGAGGACATCACAGCACCTCAGAGGGATTGGAGCCCGTCGAGCACCCGCTCGAGGAGTCGGAGGTCAGGACGGTCGCTGGGACGTTGCGTCGCTTGGTGGGTGGCGACGAAGCCTTCCTTCATGAGATCGCCGACAAGGATGCGGGCAACCTGAAGATGGATGTGGAGATGAGCCGATATCTCGGCCACCGATTGTGGCTGCACGCACAGTTCGGCGATCGAACGCAGTTCGTGTCCAAGGGTGCCGGTCCGGCTCCGTCCGAGGTCGGTCACATGGACGAGCGTCTCGAGCGCAAGATCGATCTCACTGCGCGTGCGCCCCCCGGTGAGCAGATACGGACGCACTCTGAACGACGAGAACGTCTGAGCGTCACCCGTCTCCAGAGGCTCCCGGTGGGTCGATCCGGTCATTGTGGCAGCGCCGCCTGGAGCTCGGCCCGCAGCTCGGGGGTGAGGACCGCTCCGGTCTTCTCGACCAAGACAGCCATCTCGTAGGCAACCAGGCCGACGTCGCAGCTCGCCGAGGCGTTGATCGCCAGCAGCGAACCGTCGCTGATACCGGTCACGAACATGAAGGCGTTCTCCATCTCGATGATGACCTCGCTCACCGCGCCCCCGCCGAAGCGACTCGATGCCCCATAGGCGAGGCCGATGAGTCCCGAGGAGACGGCGGCAAACCGGTCGACCGAGTCGCGGTCGAGACCCGAGGAAGCGGCGATCGGGAGACCGTCGGAGGACACGACGACTGCGTCGTTCACCCCCGGAACCCGATCGACGAAGTTGTTGACCAACCAGTTGACGTTGCTGGCTTGGGTGCTCATGACGGTCATGCTTGGCCTCCGGCGTTGAACGGGTCCTGTGAGAACGAATCGGTGTGGTCGGCAGCGCCGCCGGTGGGACGGTTGCGCCCGTCGCGATAGCGAGCGAGCATCTGTCGAATCTCTTCGGGCGAGCGCACACTCGGAGCCACCGGTCGACCCTCACTCGGCGGGGCCTGTGACTGGGAGCGGTCACGACGAGCCAGACCGGATCCGGCGGCCGGCGGTTGGGCCCGGTAGCTCGAAGGGTGACCGGGCTGGAGGAGTGACGCCACGCCGGCATCGAACTGCTCCCCGTCGGGAATCGCCTGAGCGAGCGACGTCGGCATGAAGGGGTCGTCGACGGGAGCGCTCGACTGGTCGACGACCGGTGTCTCGAACCCCGGGGCCTCGAAGACCGGCGCCGGCTCCTGGACCGGTGCCTTCTCACCCAGCAGCTCGGCAAGAGCTTCGCTCTGGAATTCGATGGGGGTCGCCGGCTCGACCGACGGTTGATCGATCCAGTGATCGGGCAGGTCGAACGGCTCGCCGGCATCGAAGGTCGGCTCCGGGACAGCGGGCGCCGCCAAGGAGGCCGGAACCTCGAACGGCGGCGCAGCATCGAACCCAGCCGGAACCTCGAACGGCGGCGGAGCATCGAAGGCGGGCTCCCCGAAGGAGGCAGGAACCTCGAACGGCGGCGGAGCATCGAAGGCGGGCTCCCCGAAGGAGGCAGGAACCCCGAATGGCGGCGGAGCATCGAACCCGGCCGGAACCTCGGAGGTAGGGGGAGCCGTCGTCGGCGCATCGAGATCGGCCAGGTCATGAGTCTCGAGTGGCTGGTCAGCCGACTGATCGGTTGGCGATGAGACCGGCACTGCCGACGCGCCGGCAAGGACACTCGATGGCACGAGCACCAGCGCGGTCACACCCGTCGAAGTGCCTCGGGCGAGTTCGACCCGGACACCCAGACGTCTGGCCAGCCGGCCGACCACGATGAAGCCGAGTGACCTGGACAGGCCCAGACCGAGCTCCGGCGGGTTGGCGAGAATCGTGTTGGCCGCACTGAGCTGTTCGTCGGACATTCCGATACCGGCGTCGGTCACCGAGATCAGGTAATAGCCGTCCGGCTCCTGCATGCCCTTCACCTCGACCTGCGTGTCGGGTGGAGAGAAGCTGGCTGCATTCTCCATGAGCTCCGACAGCAGATGCGCCAGGTCGACGGCGGACTGGTTGCCGATCAGCGCATCGTCCACGCTGCGGAGCGACACGCGTCGGTAGTCCTCGATCTCGCTCATGGCCACCCGCAGAACATCTGCGACGTCGACCGGAGCGCCGCGCCGGCGCGGGGGTTCGGCTCCGGCAACGATCAGGAGGCTCTCGGCGTTGCGTCGCATGCGAGTGGCCAGGTGGTCAAGCGCGAAGAGTTGCTCCAGGCGGTCCGGGTTCTCCTCGTTGGCCTCGAGCGAATCGATGGTTTCGATCTGACGATCGATCAGGGTCTGGTTACGCCGCGCCAAGTTGACGACGAGGTCGCTGACCCCGGCCTGAACGATGGCCCTCTGTTCCCCGGCGACCTCGGCCGCGCTGTCCTGCACTGCGTTCAGCGCCCGGATGAGTTGGCCCATCTCGCCGTCTTCGTGCTCGATCGAGATCGGAGCGAACTCCGGGTGGGGTGCATTCGGGTTCTTGAGCGACTCGACCAGCTGCGGCAGCCGCACGTTCGCCAGCTCGTCGGCCGCCTCGGTCAGTTCGGCCAATGGGTCGGCGATGGTCCGACCCACGACCAGCACCGCGAGCGTGCTCAGGATCGCGGCGGCCAGGGCAACGACCCCCAACGTCTTGATGTCGCTGGTGAGCTCGTCGACCGAGGCCGCTCCGCGGAAGCCGAGCAGCACGGCGTAGACGGCCAGAATCGCCAACACACCGAGGGGCGGAAGGACGATCGCTGTCAGTTTCTTGCGGAGCGTGAGGTGATTGAACATGGCTCTCTTCATCGCATGACGGGACAGTGCTACATCCGTTCCATCGGCCGCTCCCGTCCGACCTTGAGATACGGTTTCACCTCGTGAGTTCCACTGCCCCTGACTCCAATGCCTCAGCCAGCACCACTGTCGCAGCCCAACTCGAGGATTTGGCTGGTCAACGCGCTGAGGGGGTGCTCACCATCAGCGGCCAAGGTCACATCTGGTTGAGCGATGGCCGGATCTATCTGGTCGAGACCACATCGGGCAGTGGACCAGCCGAAGTCCTCTTCGGAGCAGGTGTCGGCGACTTGAACGAGCTGGCGGAACGCCTTGCGGTACCCGGGGCCTCGGTCACCTCCGAACTCGTCGAGAACGATCCGACCTCGAGCCAGGTCATCGGACGACTCCTGCACGAACACAACCTGAACGGTCTGTTCGAGCTCCTGGTGCCCGGCGAGGTCTCGTTGGTCTTCGAGGCGGGCGTCACCCACGGTTTGGGAGTCGGCTTCGCCGAGGACGCACGCGAACTCGTTGCCCAAGCCGAGCGACGGCTGGACATCTGGCGCAAGATCGCGTCGCGTATCCCGTCCACGGCGGCGCGCTTCAGGCTTGCGTCCGCGCTGCCCGACGGCGGCGAGGAGCGCATGATCACCGCCGACGAGTGGCGGTACCTGGCGCTCCTGGACGGTCACCGCAGCGTCGCCGATGTGATCACCGAAACCGGTGAGAGCGCGTTCCGAGTGTGCTCAGCCCTCTATCGCCTTCTTCTCGAGGGCCTGGTCCAGGAACTCTGACCGCCGTCGAACGACCGTCCAGGGCAAGGACCGGTCGGGCCAAGCCCCTGACCGGGACCTAGACCATCGGTCGATCGGTCGGGCGAACCGGTGATGGCAACAAGGTGTGCCCCATGAGCTGCTTGTCGACTGACGACGCACACGCTCGCCCTTCGGCAATGGCCCAGACGATGAGGCTCTGACCTCGACCCATGTCCCCACAGGCGAACACCCTGCCCTCAGCGGCTGCACCGGCCGGACCGCTCGCCTTCCAGGAGGAATCGCGCACGACGTTGCCACGCTCATCGAGTTCGACCCCGAGCTGGCCGATGATGTTGTCGGGTTCCGGCCCGACGAAACCCATGGCCAGGAAGACCAGATCGACATCGAGTTCGAATTCCGAACCGTCGATCGGCGTGAACGACGGCGGGCCCTCGACCTTGACGCCCCGCAGTTTCTTCAACCGGCCGTTCTCGCCGACGAACTCGGTCGTGTTGACGCTGTACCACCGCTCGCCACCCTCCTCGTGCGCCGAGGAGACACGGAACACCATCGGGTAGGTCGGCCATGGGGTGCTGGCGGCCCGTTCCTCGGGAGGACGATCCATGATCTCGAACTGGTGGACGGACGTAGCCCCTTGACGGTGGGCGGTACCGAGACAATCGGCGCCCGTGTCGCCGCCGCCGATGATGACGACTCGCTTGCCCTCGGCCGAGATGGGGCTCCGTTCGAGGTCACCCAACTGGACCTTGGTCGCGGGGGGAAGGTACTCCATCGCCTGATAGATGCCTTCGAGTTCACGTCCGGGAATGGGTAGATCCCGCCACTTCGTTGCCCCTCCGGCCAGCACGATGGCGTCGTACTCGGCTTCGAGCTGGTTGACCGGAATACTCCTGGGGTCCTCGGCAGGTCCACCGACGAAGGCGTTGGTCCGGAACTCGGTTCCTTCGGCCTTCATCTGGTCGAGCCGGCGATCGAGCACCCACTTCTCCATCTTGAACTCGGGAATGCCGTATCGCATCAGACCCCCGATGCGGTCGGCACGCTCGAACACCACGACATCGTGGCCGGCACGAGTGAGTTGTTGGGCAGCTGCGAGACCTGCAGGTCCCGAACCCACCACGGCGACCCGTTTGCCGGTCTTCTTCTCGGCGATGACCGGGGTGATGTAGCCCCGAGCGAAGCCTTCTTCGACGATCCTCAGCTCGACCTGTTTGATCGTGATCGGATCGGTGTTGATGCCGGCGACGCAGGCCCCCTCGCAGGGAGCCGGACAGAGACGCCCGGTGAACTCGGGAAAGTTGTTGGTGGCGTGGAGACGTTCGCTCGCCTCGTGCCAGTTTCCCCGGTAGACGAGGTCGTTCCAGTCGGGAATGAGGTTGCCGAGCGGGCAGCCACTGTTGCAGAACGGGATACCGCAATCCATACAGCGAGAGGCCTGCGCCTGCAATGATGGCTCGGGGAATTCCTCGTAGACCTCTTTCCAATCGCGAAGCCGGACCGCCACCGGTCGACGCTTCGGGAGCTCCCGTTGATGGAGCAGGAACCCGCGTGGATCACCCATGAGCTGCCTCCATGATTGCGGCGATCGGGTCGGAACCCTGGGCCTCGGCCAACCGTTGTGCTTCCATCACGCGCTGGTAGTCGGTGGGCATGACCTTCACGAATCGAGCCACCTCGATCGACCAGCCGCCGAGCAGATCTTCGGCGACGGTCGAGCCGGTCTCGACGAAGTGCTCGCGAACAAGTGCCAACAATTCGTCCCGATCGTGTTCGTCGAGGGTCAAGAGCGTGACCATCTCGTGGTTGACCCGATCCTCGAAGGTGTCATCAGGGTCATAGACGTAGGCCACCCCACCGGACATCCCTGCGCCGAAGTTGCGACCGGTTCCCCCCAACACGACCGCCCGTCCGCCTGTCATGTACTCACAGCCGTGGTCGCCGACACCCTCCACCACTGCGTCGGCCCCCGAGTTGCGAACACAGAACCGCTCGCCCACCCGGCCTCTGAAGAAGGCCGAGCCGCTGGTGGCCCCATACAGCAAGACGTTGCCGGCGATGATGTTCTGCTCGGCCGCGAACGGTGACACGCGAGGCGGGAACACGGCGAGGCGTCCACCGGACAGGCCCTTGCCGACGTAGTCATTGGCATCACCCTCGAGGCGCAACGTGATGCCCTTGGGTACGAAGGCGCCGAAGGAGTTGCCGGCAGAGCCGGCGAAGTCGATCTGGATGGTGTGGTCGGGCAAGCCGGCTGCACCCTTGGCCTTGGTCACCTCGTAGCCGAGCATGGTGCCGACCGTGCGGTTGACGTTGCGGATCGGCGAGGAGAACCGGATCGGTTCAGCGCTGTCGATCGCGTTGCGGCACCGCTCGATCAGCTCATTGTCGAGTGCCCGATCGAGACCGTGGTCCTGCACCTTGGTGTTGTGGCGAGCGGCCGACTCCGGGAGCTCGGGAACATGAAGGATCGGGGTGAGATCGAGCCCGGACGCCTTCCAGTGATCGATCGCATCCTGCGTGTCGAGCACTTCGGCGCGACCCACGGCCTCCTCGATACTCCGGAACCCGAGTTGAGCCAACAGCTCGCGGACCTCCTCGGCGATGTACTCGAAGAACGTCTCGACGAACTCGGGCTCACCGGTGAAACGGGCACGAAGCTCCGGGTTCTGGGTGGCGATCCCGACAGGACAGGTGTCGAGGTGGCAGACCCGCATCATCACGCAACCCGATACCACCAGCGGTGCGGTGGCGAAACCGAACTCCTCGGCACCGAGCAGCGCGGCAATGATGACATCGCGACCGGTCTTCAGCTGCCCGTCGCACTGCACGACGATGCGGTCACGAAGATCGTTGAGCAACAGGGTTTGCTGCGTCTCGGCCAGCCCGAGCTCCCAAGGACCACCGGCATGCTTGAGCGAGGTCAGCGGAGATGCGCCGGTGCCACCGTCGTGACCCGAGATCAGCACCACATCGGACTTGGCCTTGGAGACACCCGCGGCCACCGTCCCGACCCCGACCTCGGCCACGAGTTTCACGTGGACCCGAGCCAGCGGGTTCGAGTTCTTGAGGTCGTGAATGAGCTGTGCGAGATCCTCGATGGAGTAGATGTCGTGGTGGGGTGGCGGGGAGATGAGCCCCACGCCTGGGGTCGAGTGTCGAGTCTTGGCGATCCAGGGATACACCTTCTTGCCCGGTAGCTGTCCCCCTTCTCCCGGTTTTGCCCCCTGCGCCATCTTGATCTGGATGTCGTCGGCGTTGACCAGGTACTCCGAGGTCACGCCGAAGCGGCCCGACGCCACCTGCTTGATGGCGGAGCGCTTGGAGTCGCCGTTGGCCATCGGGACGAAACGCTCGGGATCCTCACCACCCTCGCCGGTGTTCGACTTCCCGCCGATCCGATTCATGGCGATGGCCAGCGTCTCGTGTGCCTCGGCCGAGATCGAGCCGTAACTCATTGCTCCGGTGGCGAACCGCTTCACGATCTCGGTGATCGGTTCGACCTCGTCGATCGAGATCGGTTCGAGATCGGACTTGAAGCGGAAGAGGCCTCGGATGGTTGCGAGCTGCTCGGCTTGGTCGTCGACGAGCTTGGTGTACTGCTTGAAGATGTCGTAACGCTTCGAGCGAGTCGAGTGCTGGAGGCGGAACACGGTCTCGGGATTGAAGAGGTGGTACTCACCCTCTCGGCGCCACTTGTACTCGCCGCCGAAGTCGAGCTCGCGGTGCTGGGTCATCTGGGGACGGTCGGGGAACGCTCGCTCGTGACGATGGAGCACCTCCTCGGCAATTTGCTCCAGCCCGATACCTCCGAGCTTCGACGTCGTGCCGGTGAAGTACTCGTCGACGATCTCCTCGCTCAAGCCGACCGCTTCGAAGATCTGGGCTCCGGTGTAGGAGGCGATCGTGGAGATCCCCATCTTGGACATCACCTTGATGACGCCCTTGCTGGCGGCCTTGAGGTAGTTGTAGGCCGCCGTTGCCGG
>JAHECQ010000155.1 GCA_024641625.1 Acidimicrobiales bacterium
GGCACGCTTCGTACGGTTCCGGGCAACGGCTTCGACACCCTCGAACGAAGCCGGCTGGGACTCATCGAGCTCCCGGCAGCCGAGCGAGCAGGCCTCGTGTGGGTACTTCCGCGGCCGGTGGGCGACGACGGCACCGACGACGAGCTCGGCGCGGCCGTCGACACCCTCCTCGGCGCCGATCTGCTGGCCGATCTGGAAGCCTTTAGCCTCGCCGATCACCACCTCTATCGAACCGAACACCTCGAGCGGCGGCTCAACTGGAAGCTCACCCTCGACACGTTCTTCGAGTCCTATCACTTCCGTCAGTTGCACCGGGATTCGATCGCGCCGATCGTCCGTTCCGACCTCGCCCCCATTCGCCAGTACGGCGACCATCATCTCATGGTGGCGGTGCGCCACAGCGCGCTGTCGCTGGCGGACACGCCCGAGTCCGACTGGGACATCAAGGGCCACACGGTGCTGGTGTACCTGTTGTGGCCGAACACCATCTTCATCTACCAGAAGGACCACATCGAGCTGTTCCGGGTGTTCCCGGGCCCGACCGTGTCCGAGAGTGCGATCGAGGTGTCCATCTTCGTCCCCGAAGATCCCGACTCGACCCCGGACCCGGCCAGGGCCCGGCGCCACTGGGATGCCAACTTCGAACTGTTGTTGTTGACCGCCAACGACGAGGACTTCGCCAACGGCGCCACCATCCAACGCAGCTTCGAGTCCGGCACGCTGCCCGGCGTGGTCTACGGCCGCAACGAGCCCCTGATGCAGAGTTGGCATCGTTCGCTCAAACGAGTGTTCGCCGAACACCGAGGCTGAACCGTTCCAGGACCTCGGCTCTTCCCGGACCTCGACTACTCCAGGACCTCGGCTCTTCCAGGACCTCGGCTATTCCAGGACCTCGGCGATGGCCAGTTCGGCAACTTGCTCACCGTCGTACCCCAGCAGCTCGGTGAGGATCTCGTAGTTGTGCTCGCCCCACATCGGGCCCGCCCGGCGGGGAGTGCCGTCCGAGCGAGACAACCGGAAGCCGTAGTGTTCGGCCCAGGTGTGCCCGTAGAGGTCGTGAGGGACCTCGTGGAAGTGGTCGCGGTACACCAGTTGCGGATCGACCACCACCTCCGGACTGTTCTGCACTTGATGGGCCGGGATGCGTGACGCCTGGAGCTGTTCCTGGAGCGCCACCGGATCGCGACCGGCTGTCCAGGCACTGATGCGTTCGTCGAGCTCGCCCTGTCGGGCGAGCCGTTCGGTCACCGAGAGGTCGGCCAATTCGCTCGCACCGATGACCCCGGCCATGGCCCGCCACTGCTCATCGGTCTCACAGGCGATCGCGATCCACTGATCGCCATCCGGATCGCCGCAGGAATAGGCCGAATGGGGTGCCATCCAGCGGTCGGCGTTCCCCATGCGGCTCTGGGCGTAGCCGTTCACCTCTTGGTCGAGCACCGCTTCGGTCAGGAAGTGGACCCCACCCTCGGCCTGGGAGAAGTCGAGGCTGACTCCCTTGCCCGTACGATCGCGCCAATCCAGGGCCGCCATCATCATCGCCGCGGTCAGACGGGGCGATGTCGCATCGGTGTAGGCCAGGAAGGGGCCCGCAGGGAGTCGATCGGGCCAGCCGGTGAGCTCGTAGTAGCCCCCCATGGCCGCACCCATGTTCCCGAAGCCCGGCACCGGCGACAGCGGGCCGCTGTGACCGAAGAGGGTGGTCGACACCGCGATGAGGCGAGGGTTGACGGCGAGCAGGTCGTCATGGCCGAGACCCAAACGCTCGAGCACGCCGGCCGAGAAGGCATTGATGACGATGTCGGCGTTGGCCGCGAGATCGAGCACCACCTGTCGGCTCTCGGGCACCTTCAGGTTGATCTGGAGGCTCTGCTTGTCGGCGTTGATCGAATGCCACTGGTGGCTGACCTCGGGACCGTCATCACCCAACACTCGGGACAACCCGGAGCTTCGAACCTGATCGGGTCGGGTCTGGGACTCGATGCGGATGACGTTGGCGCCGTAGTAGGCCAACATCCGGGTGGCGAAGGGCCCGGCGTAGACCCAGGTGAAATCGATCACCGTCACCCCGTTGAGGGGGCGAGTTGCCTGTGGCGCCGCGCCCGATGGTCGCACCGGCAGTGCCGCGGTGCGGCGCACGTCGGCGTCACCGGCCGCCCGTTGCGCCCGAACTTCGGCCAGCACCTCGACCGTGTGCTCGCCCAACTTCGGAGGCGCGCCCAAGCGGGCCAGCTCGACGTTGTCGCCCTTGGCCCACGGCCCCGGGAAACGGATCGAGCGGGCGATCTCCTCGACCCGGACCTCGTCCCAGAACTGGCGCGCCGCGTAGTGTTCGCTGGCCAGGACGTCCTCGGAGTTGGTGACCGGCACCAGCAGCAACTTTTCACGTTGAGCCATGGCGAACAGGTCGTGCTTGGAATGGCGGGCTACCGCAGCTGCCAGGCCGGCCGCGGTGCGATCGGCGATGTCGGCGACCTCGTCGAGGTCGCGGCCCACCAGAAGATCGCTCCAGTCGATGTCGGCCAGATCGGGATCGATCGCCCCTTGCGATGCTGCCCACTTCACGACCCGATTGGTGAATGGGCCCACCAGCACCCCGGGAAGGAACGTGATGGTGACATGCCCATCGGTGGTTTCGTAGACGAAACGAAACCGAAGCTTGCCGTACAGTTCGAGCCCCCCGCCGCTGCGTTGGGCCGAGGGATTGTCGCACAATGCCGGGGCCAACCACCCTTGGGCGGTGAGCATCATCGCTTCCTGGGCCGACACGTCGACGTGTTGACCGAAGCCCGTTTGGCGACGTTCGGTGAGGGCGATCATGGCCCCACAGGCCGCCTCGGCCGCGGCGTTGACCCAAACCTGCGGTGCGCTGATGCGAACGGGCGGGCGATCCCGGTAGCCATTGAGGGACATCTCGCCGCTGGCCGCGTGCAGGACGATGTCGGTGCCGAGCCAGTCGGCCTTCGGGCCATCGCCCCCGAAGGGGGACATCGACACGGTGATGAGCGAGGGGTTCACGGCTCGGAGCGCCTCGAGATCGACATCGATGGCACCGCATTCGAAGAGCACATCCGCCGAGGCGGCGACCTCGGCGAGCTCTGCCGGGGTGAGCACAACGGACCGCTTCCCACGGTTGTAGGCCCAGTGCTGAAGTGACTTCTCGGGGTCGGGTCGACCTCCGGCCCACGGGCCGTGGTGGCGCGATCGTTGGCCCTCCTCGGGTTCGACCGCGATGACGTCGGCCCCCAGCTGGGCCATGAGGAAACCGGCGAAATGGCCACGGTCATCGGTGAGGTCGAGCACGCGATAGGGCTCGAGCATGTGTTCGCTCATCGGGCTCCCCTAGTTCCAGGCAACCAGGTCGCGAGTGATCTCCTCGACCGATCGAACACCGCTCAGCTGCATGGTGCGCACCATGCCGGATCGGAAGAACTCCAGCACATGGTCCACCCCGGGTTCACCGGCTGCGCCGAGGGCGTAGAGGTACGGCCGGCCAACCGAACAGGCCGTTGCCCCCAACGCCAATGCCTTCACGATGTCGCTGCCACGACGCACCCCACCGTCACAGATGATGTCGATCCGCCCGCCGACCGCCTGGGCGACCGGCTCCACCAACTCGATCGGCGTGGGCGCTCCGTCGAGCTGGCGGCCACCGTGATTGGAGAGCGCAATGGCCTCGACACCCGACTTCACGGCCAGCTCGGCATCGGCCACGGTCTGGATGCCCTTGAGGATGACCGGACCCGCCCACACCGAGCGGAGCCAGTCGACGTCGCCCCAGGAGAGCGCCTGATCGAACTGGCTGTTGATGAAACCGGCGAGATCGACCGCACTCGATCCATCACTGGCCCCGCTCGAGGGCGGAACGTTGGCGAAGGTGATGGGATCGTGGGTGAGGAAGTCCTTGGTCCACCCAGGATGAATCATGCCATCGAGCAAGGTGTCGAGGCCGATCTTGGGCGGAAGGGTGTAGCCACGGCGGACATCGCGTTCGCGGCGTCCGAGGACGGCGGTGTCGACGGTCAGGATCAGTGCCTCGTAGCCGGCGGTCTCGGCCCGACTGATCATCTCCTTGACCAGCCCACGGTCCTTCCACGTGTACACCTGATACCACTTGGTGCCGGCGCTGACCGAGGCCACTTCTTCGATACTCCGGGTCCCCATGGTCGACAGGCTGTAAGGGATGCCGGCCCGCTGGGCCGCCCGGGCCACTGCGAGCTCGCCCTGGGAGTGAGCGATCCGAGTGAACCCGGTTGGCGACAGCGCCAAGGGGAACGGCACCGGCTTGCCCAGCAGGGTCGTCGAAGTGTCGACCTTGCTGACATCGTTGAGCACGCGGGGCCTGAACTCGACCCGGCCGAACGCCGTCGAGTTGCGATCGAGTGTCCGTTCGTCCTCGGCTCCGCCATCGATGTAGTCGAAGACCCCGAAGGGCAGTCGACGCTTCGCCGCTCGACGGAGATCGGCGACATCAGCAGTGCGGCTGAGTCGACGCTTGGTGCCGTCGAGTTCGAACTCGCGGAACTGCACGACGGAACGGAAGGTCTCGATCATTCCCATGGTTGATGCTGTCCGGGGTCAGAGGTGCTGGGAGAAGAATTCCAGGGTGCGGCTCCACGCCGACACCGCCGCTTCGTTGTTGTAGGAGCCGCGCTGGTCGCAATGGAAGCCGTGGTCGGCGTCGTAGGTGTAGACGGGGACGTCCGGGTGCGCGGCCTTGATCTCCTCGACCTGGCTCATCGGGATGTAGGCGTCGAGTTCGCCGAAATGAAGCATGGTCGGAACCGCTGGGGTCTGGTCGTTCATGCCGTAGATACCACCACCGTAGTACCCGACGGCGGCATCGACCGGGGCCTTCACTGCGGCCAGCCAAGTGGTACTGCCACCCCAACAGAAGCCAGTGATGCCGACCTTGGTGCAGCCCTGGGCTCGCAGGTACTCGGCGGCCGCGGTGACGTCGGCCATCGTGTCGTCCCAGTTGAGCTTGCCGGCATAGCCGACGCCGGTCCCGAGATCCTCGGCTTCGTAACCCAACTCGATGCCCGGTTCGATGCGATCGAAGAAGGCCGGGGCGATGGCCCGGTAGCCGGCTTCGGCCACGCGGTCGGCAACCGACCGTATGTGGGAGTTCACTCCGAAGATCTCCTGAACGACGATGATGCCCTTCGTGCCGTCGCCGGCCTCGTAGGCATCGAAGGAATGTCCATCGGCTGCGGTGAGCTTGGTCATGGTTGGCTCCTTGGTGGTTGGGGTGCGCGTGTGACGTATTCTGGCTGATTGGCTCGGATACTGGCACCTCCGCCGGTGGACAGCCAGCCGTCTCAGCTGATGAGGGTCCGGAGGAAGCGGTCGTTCTCCTCGATGGTGCCGATGGTGACCCGGATGCCTTCGCCGGCGAAGGGGCGAGTGACGACCCCCTGTTTCTCGAGTTCGAGGTAGACCTCTTCGGTGCGGGAACCCAACGGAAGGTAGATGAAGTTCGCTTCGGGATCGGGCAGTCGCCAGCCGGCATCGGCGAGCGCCAGCGACACCCGGGAGCGTTCCTCGATGATGAACTCGACTCGGGCCATCACCTCGGCATGGGCGTCGATGGCCGCCATTGCCGCGACCTGTGCGAGACCATTGACCGCAAAAGGGAAGAGCGTCTTGTCGATGGTCTCGATGACCTCGGGATGCCCGATGGCGTAGCCGACACGCAGCGCAGCCAGACCCTGGGCCTTGGAGAAGGTACGCAGCACGATGAGGTTGGGGTAGTGCGGCAACAGCTGGGTGACCGGATCGCCGAGCTCGGGCGACATGAACTCGCGATAGGCCTCGTCGACCACCACGATGGCACCCTCGGGCACGGCCTTCATCAGCTCGGCGATCTCGCTCATTGGCTGGGCGGTACCGGTCGGGTTGTTGGGGTTCGAAAGGATGACCAGCTTGGTGTTCGGCGTGGCGGCCTCGGCCACCGCCGGCAGGTCGAAACGGTCGTCCTTCAGCGGCACCGTCACTTCCTTGCCACCGACCAGCTTGGTGTACACCGGGTACACCTCGAAGGAACGCCACGGGTACAGCACCTCGTCGCCCGGATCGACATAGGACAGCAGCAGCTGCTGCAGGAGCCCGACCGAACCACAGCCGGCCGTCACCTGCTCGACATCCACCCCGACCCAGTCGGCGATCCGTTCACGCAGCGCAGTCGCTCGATGGTCGGCATACCGATTGATCCTCGGTGTCGCCGAGGCGATGGCCTCCGCCACCGCGGGCACCGGGCCCCACGGCGTCTCGTTCGAGGCCAGTTTGATGGCGTCGCTGATCCCGTGCTCGGCCTCGGCTTGCGCGGCGTCCTTGCCGGGGCGGTAGGCAGGCAGGCTCTGAACAGCTGGTCGGGGGCGTCCAATCACGCCGTCACTCTAGACGTCCGCTCGGCGCACCGGCCCCAAAGGATGGCCTTGAAAGAATTCATTCCAGGGAGTGGGGCAAGCGTAGGCCGGGAAGGATTGTCGGGCGTTGGGCGTTAGGAGAACCATGGCCGTCACTCGACTGAATCATGCTGTGCTCTACGTGCGCGATGCCGAGCGCACTGCCGCCTTCTTCGAAGAGAATCTGGGATTCGTCCGTAAGGCTGCATTCCCCGGCGGCGTCTTTCTCCGCACCTCCGACGACACCCCCAACGATCATGATCTCGGGCTGTTCACCGTAGGTTCCGCTGCGGGGGACTCGAAGGCCGGTCGAACCTCGGTGGGCATGTACCACCTGGCATGGGAGGTCTCGACACTCGGCGAGCTGGTCGAGATGCGCCGCAGGATGCAGGAGGTCGGCGCCCTTGTGGGCGAGAGCGACCACGGCGCTTCGAAGAGCCTCTACTGCCAGGACCCCGACGGGCTCGAATTCGAGCTGATGTGGGCGGTGCCGGCCGAACTCATGACCGCGGACGACGAACAGATCCGAACCGCTCCCATCGACTGGGAAGCGACGATCCACCGGTTCAGCGCAGACGCCACCGGACGTGGTACGTACGCCCCCGTCGGGTAACGCAAGCGGTCAAGCAGCAGCTACCCAGGTGGTCGGTTACCCCAAGAGGTCGGTAACGGTGTCGAGCCACAATTGGGTCGAGAGGCGCAGCGACTCCACATCGACCCGTTCGTCGTTGCCGTGGAAGCGGCGGGAGAACTCGCCCGAGTCGAGGTCGGGACTCATGAGGCCGGCCCCGTAGGCCACCGACCCGAGGTCACGGAACACCCGGGCGTCGGTGAACCCGACCGACAGGGTTGGGCTGAGGCGAGCCGAACCGAACGGGTTGTTGACTGCCTTCTGGAGACTGTCCCACAGTGGTGTGTCCAATCGGCTCATGGTCGACATGTCGTTCATGACGACTTCTACGTCGACCTTGTCGGCGAGATCACCCAGTGCGGCACGGAGGTGCGCATGGACCTCGGCAGGGGTTTCGCCGGGCAGGGTGCGGATGTCGACATTCAGTTCGACGTTGTCGGGGATGACGTTGGTCTTGGCTTCGGGGCCGGTGTCGAGCACATTGCACGAGAACGTGGTGTGCACACAGGAGTAGAGATAAGAGGCTGTTCCCGCATCGGGCATGGACCGCAGGGTCTCGTCGAGCTTGACCGGATCGAGCATGACGGCCGCCTGCTCGGGCTCCAGGCCCATGGCATCGACCCGCTCGCGCCACAACTCGTGGAACCGGGCGGGTGGGCTGTACTCGGAGATGCGTTGAATCACCGCTGCCGCTTGGATGAGCGCATTGTCCTTGCGGAACGGCATCGAACCGTGCCCCGGAACGCCCTTGATTCGCAGCTTGCGCCACGCCACGCCCTTCTCCCCCACCGTCACCGACACCGTGTGGTCGTTGCCGTTGCCCCCGGAGTGCAGACCGCCGTTCTCGGTCAGCACGTAGTCGGCGCGGATGACCTCGGGGTGGTTGTCGGCCATCCATCGTGCCCCGTGGGCGCTTCCGGACTCTTCGTCGGCGACGGCGAAGTAGATGAGATCGCCTCGGGGTCGGAAGTTACTTCGGGCGAGGTGCCGGAACGCAACGGCCATGGAAGAGGTGATGTTGAGCATGTCGACCGCCCCGCGGCCCCATACTTCGTCAACGCCATTCGGCGATGCGACCATTTCTCCGCCGAAGGGGTCGCGACTCCAGCCGCTCGGATTGACCGGCACGACGTCGGTATGCCCCATGAGACACAGGCTCGGTGCGGTCGGGTCGGTGCCTTCCATGCGACAAACCAGCGAAACTCGACCGGGAGTCGGTTCGAAGCGCTCGATGGCGAGGCCGGTACCTTCGAGGAAGGTCTCAATGGTGTCGGCATTTCGAAACTCGTGACCCGAGTCCGCGTGCCCGTCGTTCACACACGCGTTGCGGATGAGCGCTTGGAGGAGTTCGACGGTCTGTCCGGTGAGCTGGTCTGCCATGGGCTGCAGTCTGGCACTCCATCCGAGGTTCTGTCAGCGCCAGCAGTAGGCGCTTGCGTTCCAGGGGCTGGTGCCGCTGCGCTGCCAGGTCAGGACGGCCGCCTCGTCCTGTTGGGCGTTGGTGGCAAAGTGTGCTTCGGCGACCCCGTAGCGGGCGGCGTGGCCATAGAGCTTCCAGCTCGACTTGAGGAACTGATAGGCACCTCGGGCCGAGGACCAACGGTTGGCTGCCTGGTAGTTGTTCTTCGACTCACACTGGCGAACACGA
>JAHECQ010000156.1 GCA_024641625.1 Acidimicrobiales bacterium
AGACGGTGGGCCAGATCGACCACGGGGTCCGGACCGACCGTGACCATGAGTTGTGCGTAGACCACGTTGCTCGACACCCGAAGCGCATCGATGAGGTCGCGGTAGCCATCGGAACTGCCACCGCCGCTCACGATCCAGTCGGCGCCATCGTTCGCCCGGGGAAGAGTGATGGACGGGGGAGCGCTGAACAACGAGTGAGGGGACAGACCCTGTTCGATTGCCTCGGCCAGTACGAACGGTTTGAACGATGATCCGGGTTGGCGACCCGAACCTCCACCGTCGCGGCCGAGTGCCAGATTCACCTGTGAGGTGGCGAAGTCGTAGCCGCCCATCATGGCGAGGACGCGTCCCTTGTTGTCGATGGCCACCAGCGAGGCTGACGGATCATCCGGATTGTTGCGGGGGTCGACGACGTCGGCCACCGATTCGAAGGCCGCCTGCTGCAGGTCCGGACGAAGGGTGGTGTACACGCGTAGTCCGCTGGTGTACAGGGAGCCCTCTGGGTAGAGCAGGGCCAGCTCCTGGCGAACCGCTTCCATGAAGTAGTCGGTTCCGAATGCCGCACCGCGAATGACACCCAACCCTGCATGGTTGGATCGCGCCACGATGGTCTCCCAACCGCGGAGGTTCGCCTCGTCGGCCTGTTGTCGGCTGATGTAGCCGTCATCGACCATCCGGCCGAGGGTGACACCACGTCGCCGAGCCGCCTCGGTGGGATCATCGGCCGGATCGGCGCGAGAGGGTGCTCGAATGAGCCCGGCGAGGAATGCAGCATCGGCGAGGTCGAGCTCCTCGACGTTCTTGCCGAAGTAGTTCTGCGCGGCGGCCTGGATGCCATAGGCGCCCCTCCCGAAGTAGATGCGATTGAGGTACCGCTCGAGAATCTCCTCCTTGGTGAGTTTGCGCTCGAGTTTGACGGCGAGCGTCGCCTCACGCAGCTTTCGGCTGATCGATCGTTCATCGCCGGTGAAGGTGTTCTTCACGTATTGCTGGGTGATGGTCGATCCTCCTTGACTGATCTCCTGATGACGGGCATCGCGATAGATGGCGCGCAGAATGCCGATCGGATCGACGCCGCCGTGCTCGAAGAAGTCCTTGTCCTCGGTGGAGACCACGGCCTGGATGACAATCGGAGGAATCTGGGCATAGGCCACGTTCTGGCGATCCTCGCCCGCCGACAGCTCGGCCACTGCATTGTCCGCGGTGCACGTGGTCACCTCGGCGGTACAGATGAACCCGCTCTGGGCCAGGTCGTCGATCCCGGCGAGGTCGAGCTCGATGCGCGAGAGCAACACCAGCGTCCCGATCAGCCCGCCGAAGGCGAGCAGGACCAGGAGGAACAACGCCCGCCGGAATCTCCAGATCGGATTCCGGCGTCGGTTACGGCTCGGGCGGGGGTCCCCGAGCAGCACGCGACCCAGTCGGGTCGAGTCGAACGATGAAGCCATCAGCGGGCGGTCGATGCGACGCTCTTGCCCGACACCTCGAAGGATTCACGCAGATGATTCCACCAACATTGTCGGCAGACCTCGATGAGGTAGCAGGTCGACGGTTGATTCCTCCGGCGAAGGGCGCGGAGTTCCTGGTTGTCGGCGACCAACCGGCCGCTCGGGGGGAGTCCCTGCCCGAAGGCGAACAACACCGCCACCAGGTCGTCGCCGTGACAGATCGGACACGGCTCGTCGATGTCGGACGCGTGATGGTGGGCGACCCGTCGCAACTCTGGCTGGGCGTCACAGACTTCCTGGGTCGTCGTTCGACCTTCTTCCACGGCGCGCACAAGGCGCTCGCGTGCCAGCCGATAGCTGACGACGCCCGTCGTCTCGGCGTTGCCGCGAGGAGTCATAGCGGCACAGATTACCGAGTCGGCGGGTCGAGGCCGAGGCGGGCGGCCAGCAGAGGAAGGAGTTCGAGGGCCGCGGCCTCGTCGTAGGGGCCGTGTTCGACGCGATGCTGCCGCAGCTCGGCGATGATGCGGCCGATGGCGGGGCCAGGGGGGAGGGACAACGCCTCGATGATCCGACGTCCGTCGATGGGTGGGTCGAGGGTGCTGAGATCTTCGCGGGCCCGAAGCTGTTCCAGGGCGATTCGGTGGCGTGAAACGGCTGGATCGAACAGACAGGCAAGGTCGATGGCGGCATCGAGGAGGCCCGGTCGGGCCGGACCCGCTGCGGTCACCAGCCGACGAATCTCAGCTGGGCTGGGAGATTCGGAGCTGTTGCCGGCGGCCTCGGTCATGCGGGTGGCGAGGTCGATCACCCGCACGGTGTCGACGATGGAGGAACGTGGATACCGAAGGGCGGACAATGCACGATGTGCGCTGTCGGGGCCCAGTGGAGCGAAGAAGGCAGCGCGTCGTACGAGCTGTCGGTGGGGGCCGGCGGCCTCCGACACGCGGGTGAGCGTCGACACGAGCTCGCGCTCGTCGGCTTGTTCGCCGCTGAGGATCGTGGCCACGGGAAGCAACGCAGACAAGAGGTTGTGGTCAGCCAGGAAGCGGAGCCCGGGCAGGGGTGCGTCCACATGGAGCAAGCGTTCGAACTCATCGCGAATTCGTTCGGCGGACACGATCTTGATTCGGGACGCATGGCGAGTGGCCGCCGCGGTGAGCTCCGGCGTCGGATCGAGCGCGAATCGGGCGATGAAACGGGCCGCTCGCAGCAGGCGCAGGGGGTCATCGGTGAATGACTCATCGGGATCGATTGGCGTCCGGAGCGTCCTGGCCCCGAGGTCGGCGATGCCTTCGAAAGGATCGATCAGCTCTGCGTCCCGGAGCGAGGCGGCCATGGCATTGATGGTGAAGTCCCTGCGGGAAAGGTCGGTATGGAGATCGTGGCCGAAGGTCACGATCGGTTTTCGACTGTCGGGATCGTAGGCCTCCGATCGGAACGTCGTGATCTCGACGTCGAAACCGGCGAACTTCAGGCCGATGGTGCCGAAGCGCTCACCCTGACTCCAGATCGACGTGGTGACCTCGCGGACGATTCGCAAGGTGTCCTCGGGCATGGCGTCAGTGGTGAGGTCGAGGTCGCCGGTGATCTCGAGCCCGAGGGCCAGATCCCGGAGAATCCCCCCGACCAGGAACAACGTGTGGCCGGCGCTTGCGAAGCGTTGATCGAGAGGTTCCAGGGCGCGACGAATCCGGTCGAGCGATGCTCCTGGTTGGCGGTCGAGCCGAGTACTCACCGGCCGAACGGTAGCGTGCAACGCATCAGCGGGTCCCAAGCGCGTAGTCTGTCCACCTGGTGGACAACGCCCATCCGACAACCGATGTGCACGGCACAGGTCTCAACCACCGCGCACCGAGGACCCGACTTCGTGTTGTCCCGTGGCAGGGTGACCCCACCATTGCGCTCGTCGGGCCGCGCCGTGATGGACGGCCAACGGATGCCGCCGATGTCCTGCAGTGCCTCGACGCCCTCGAACGTCGAGGCGTAGGGCAAGCCATCACCTCGGCGATGAGCCCGAGGGACGGGCGACCTTTCCTGAATGCCGGCTTCGAGTTGCAGGAACGCCTTCACCTGCTGGCGTTGAGGCTGCCCTCGGCAGCCGCCTTTCGACCTCGGATCGATGGGGGACGAACCTACCCCGCCAGGGTCTGGCACCGAGCTCGGGTCCTGGACATCGACGCGAGAGCATTCGACTCGTTCTGGCGCTTCGACGACCGGACGCTGAAGGAGGCCCGTCGGGCCACGCCGGTGAGCAGGTATCGGGTCGTTCGCCGCGAGCATCGTCCCAACGGCGCCATCGCCGGATATGCCGTCACCGGACGTGCCGGACCGCGCGGCTACCTTCAGCGACTTGCCGTTGCCCCCGAGTTGGCGGGGCGGGGCTATGGCACCGTGTTGGTCGACGATGCGCTGCGGTGGCTGGCGGTCAGGGGCGTGCAAACGGTCATGGTCAATACCCAGGAGTCCAATCGTCGCGCGTTGGAGCTCTACCACCGTCTCGGATTCGTCAGCGAGCCCGAGGGCCTCGTCGTGCTCGCCTGGACACGGCAGTGATGGATCGACGCGACTGGCGTGTGCCGTTCTCGATGGCTTTGGCTTTGGCGGCATGCCTCTGCTTCGCCTTGGTTCCTGCGCAACCAGTCCGGGCTCAGGAGGCGGAGCTCAGCGTGGTCGCCCAGACCTCGTATGTGGCGCCCGATGGCGTCTTCTCGATGGAGTTGGCGTGGTCCGGACCGATCGAGGAGTCGTACTCGATCGTGTTCACCGTCCTGGGCCGCGTCTCTACGAGTGAGGAGTTGAGCGGACGAGGTGGCGAAGTACTGAACCGCTGGCCGATGGATGAGCCGTTGCTCCTGAGTGCCCTCGGTCGATCTGCGTCCGGGAACTTGGTGGCCCATCTGCCAATCAGGAGTACGTCGCCCGGTGATCCGTTGCGGGTGCGCATCCCTGACGCTGGCGTGTACCCGGTGGTGGCGGAGATTCGCGGGCCCGAGGGCCCGATCGCCTCGGCCGCCACGCAGCTGATCAGGCTCCCGACCGAAGCAGCCGAAGCCGACCTGTTGCCGGTCTCGTTGATCCTGGCGGTTGGTCAGAACGATGGCGTGTCGGCAGCCGACGCAGTGGAGTTGGCCGAGGCCCACCCCGAGGTGCCCCTGACCATACTTCTCGACCAGGCTTCGCTGGCTGGGATGCTCGACGATCCGGCCGAGGCCGCTCGACTGAGCATCGCCTTGGCCGGGCGCCCGGTGATTGCTGTTCCTCAGCTCGATCTCGACCCTTCCGCGCTGGCCGAGATCGGCCAGCAGGCGTTGTATCAGCCGATGCTCGACAAGACGGCCACCGAGCTCCGGTCCCTGGGCCTGACCCCCGCCTCGGAGTTTCTGCCCTTCGAGGGTGGCCTGACCACCGACGGAGCTCAGCTCCTGCTCGAGTCGGGAGTGAATGCAGTCATCGAGTCACCGAGGATCGGCGGACAAGGCCGCGGACGGATCATCACCGACGTCGGCAGTCTGTTCGTTCTTCCGACCGATCTCGCTTTCACCGCCGAGCTTCGACAGAATGACCTGGCGGTCGCCCGGGCTCATCGCCTACTGGCGTCGTTGGCGATCAGGGTTGAGACCGACACTACGCCGGTCGTTCTCGGGGGACCCGGCAGCGGGCCGTTGTCGCCAGCTGCGTTGGAGGTGCTCCTCGGCGGGTTCGAGGAGGTGGGTCTGATGAGGGCGGTTCCCTTGGCAGCCAAACTTGCGGGGACCGACGCGTTACGTCCCGAGGAGCGCTCGGATCAAGATCTCCGGCCCCTCGTCGATGACGTCGGGGCGGTGCTCGACGAGTTGGAGACCTATCGCGGGTTCTACGTGGTCGGCGGCCGTGCTCCGGAGGCGCTGCGCTACGACGTGATCGCCGCGCTCACCCGTAATCTCGACCCGGGTCGTCGCCGGGCTGCCCTCGCGCAGGTGAGCGCCGAACTGGCCGACGCCTTCGACGATGTCCAGTTGCCGGAATTCCAGTCGGTGACGTTGGCCGCCCAGCACAGTGTCATTCCTCTGGCCATTCACAACGACGCCACCGGTAGTCGCAACGTCCTGCTGCGCTTCGAGAGCGACAAGATCGACGTTCCGGACAATGGAACCGTTGTCGAGGTGGCCCCTGGCCCCTCCTCGCTCGACATCGAGGTAGACGCCCGGTCGGTGGGGCTTTCGCCGCTGGAGGTCACCTTGCTGACTCCGGACGGCAAGCATGAACTGGCTCGGGCAAGGTTCCAGGTTCGATCTACCGCCGTGCCCGGTTTGGGCCTGCTGCTGTCGGCTGCAGGCCTGGGAATGCTCCTGCTGTGGTGGGCCAGATCCATTCTGCACGATCGGCGGGACAAGGCCCGCCTCGAACTCGATCAAGAGCGAGAAGAGTCAACGTCGGGTGGCTCTGCACCAGCCTCGACGACCGAGGAGAACGCCCCGGTCGAGGCCGCAACGGGTAGATCCGGGTGATGATCGAGCCCCCGATCCAGCGGGCCCAACCTGGCTACCGGGTCGGTGATCGCTATGAA
This sequence comes from Acidimicrobiales bacterium, assembly GCA_024641625.1. GTDB lineage: Bacteria > Actinomycetota > Acidimicrobiia > Acidimicrobiales > SZUA-35 > JAHECQ01. The sequence continues at coordinate 5,998 of JAHECQ010000156.1, forward strand.
CTGATTGCGCCGGTTGCCAGCGGCGGCATGGCCCAGGTTTGGCGAGGCCTCGATCTCGTGTTGAACCGGAACGTGGCGGTGAAGATCCTTCACCCCCATCTGGCGGGCGATCGGGCGTTCCTCGTTCGCTTCCGCCGGGAGGCGGTGGCGGCAGCGCGTCTCAGTCATCCGTCGGTGGTCAGTATCTACGACACGGTTTCGAGCGATGGCATCGAGGCCATCGTCATGGAGCTCATCGAAGGTCGCACGCTGCGAGAGGTGCTGGACGAGCGTGGGGCGTTGAGTCTTGCCGACGCCCGTGAGGTCGGCATCCAGGTGGCCGAGGCCCTGGCAGCTGCTCACCACGGCGGGGTCATCCACCGGGACATCAAGCCGTCGAACATCTTGCTGTGCAGTGATCGACGGGTGATGGTCACCGACTTCGGTATCGCCAAGGCCGGAGAGGACACCGACCTCACCGTGACAGGGATGCTGCTGGGCACGGCGAAGTATCTTTCGCCTGAACAGGTTCGGGGCGACGCAGCCGATGCCCGGTCGGATCTCTATGCCTTGGGTGTCGTGCTGTACGAGGCGCTCGCCGGGCGGCCGCCCTTCCGAGCAGAGACCGACGCCGCGACAGCGCTGGTGCGCCTGCACGAGGATCCACCGCCTCTGCTGGGGTTCCGACCCGACGCAGGGGAGGTGCTGGCGAAGTTGGTGCATCGCCTTCTCGAACGCGAACGGGAGGATCGATTCCAACGAGCACTCGACGTTCGCGCTGCACTCACGAACGTCGTCGATCTCACCGTGATCGACCTACTTCCTGCGCACGGTTCATCAGCGGTCGGAGCGACGTCGCTCGATCCCACGGTCAGCGACGCCGCGACCGACCCGACCTCGAGCGCTTCGACAACCCATCCACCCGATGGCCGTGACCGGTCCGCTGCGGCCCTACCGCCCGGCTATCAGGCTGACCCCGAGGAAGTGGATGGAACCGATGCGGTTGGCATGGGTAGGTGGTTGTTGCCGGCATTCGTCATGGTGCTCTTGGGTGTCGGCCTGGTGGTGGCTGCCCTGCTGATCTCGAAATCTCCCCTCGCTCGACCGGGCGTCGATGAGGTCGCTTCCTCTGGTCGCGACGGGACTGCACTCACCGACTTCGAGGTGATCGGGCCTCCTGCAATCGCTTCGGTGCGCAGCTTCGATCCCCAGGGCGATCAATCGGAGAACGAGTCCCTCGTCGGGGCGGCCATCGACGGGGATGAGTCCACCGCTTGGAGCACCGAGACCTATCGGCGGCCCAACTTCGGGAATCTCAAGTCTGGAGTCGGCCTCATTGTCGAGCTGGCCGGGCCTTCGGAGATTGCCCACTTGGGACTCGTCACGACCTCGACTGATTGGCGAGTGGAGGTCTATGTCTTCGATGAGCCGGTCGGCGATGCCTCGACCTGGGGCCCCCCGGTTGGCAGCGCTCAGCACCAGGGTTCGGACCGGGTCTCGATCGAGCTGCGCGCCGAGGGCCCCGATGGTCGGCCGATCGGCCGGTACGTGCTCCTTTGGATCACCGACCATGGGGTTTCCCCGGGTATCGGTTCCGATACGGGCGAGCCGATCAGGCGATTCGAGTTGGCCGAGCTCAGCCTCGACTGAGGTCCCCGACCCGATGATGATCGGGCTCTAGTCTCGCGCCATCGAACGATCCGACGAACAGCTCGTGGAGCGAGCTCGAGGTGGTGATCGGGCAGCCATGGAGGAACTGCTCGGCCGTCACTACGATCGACTCTTTGCCGTCTGTCGTCGGCTCGCGGGGAACGATGCCGATGCGGCCGACGCCTGTCAGGAGGCGCTCCTTGCCGTGGTTCGGGGTCTCGAGCGATTCGACGGTCGATCGTCTTTTCGAACCTGGAGCTATCGCGTCGCAACCAACGCTTGTCTCGATGAGCTTCGCCGACGCAATCGTCGACCACTACCGGTGATCGACACTCCTGAGATCCTGCAGGATCACGCGAGCGATGACATTGGCGCAGTCGCGGACCGGTTGGAGTTGGAGAAGGCGCTGAGCCTGCTACCGGTGGAGTTCCGGGCGCCGGTGGTGCTGCGCGACATGGTCGGCATGGACTACGCCGAGATAGCGGAGGTGCTGAACATTCCGCCCGGTACGGTTCGATCTCGGATCGCTCGCGGGCGGCGTCAACTGGCCGTCTTGGTGGGTCGAACCGGAAATGTTGCCGGCAACGGGAACCAGGACGACCCTGAGGATCGTCGGAGCTGATGTCATGAGCGACGAATTCGACGAATTGGCCTCCGCCTATCTCGATGGTGAGGCGTCCGAGGAAGAAGCACGCCGGGTCGAACATGATCCAGTGCTGCTTCGTCTCGCTGAGGAACTGCGCCAACTTCAGGTGGGCGCCGAGGCGCTGCCACCGGTCGCCATCGATCCGGTGCTGAAGACGCGGCACTTGGCGGTGGCCATGGACGCATTTCAGCCGATCGCCCTCGACTCCGGTGCATCGGACTCGGGCATGACCGTGATCGACCTTCGCTCGCGACAGCGACGGAGGATGCAGTGGCTGAGCGCAGCCGCCGCCGGCGTCGTGGTGATTGCCGGTGTCGGCATTGCACTCAACACGCGGAGCAACGATGCCGTCGAGAGCCTCGATGCAGCAGGTGTCGAAGTCGAATCGGAATCCGACGGC
>JAHECQ010000157.1 GCA_024641625.1 Acidimicrobiales bacterium
CTCACTCAGCACCGTCTTGCCCCGCGACGGCGAGGACCTCACGGGTGTAACGCACCACCGCCTCGATCTCGGCCTCGGTGAGGCGTCCGGAGAACGCAGGCATCGAGTCTCGTCCGTTGGTGACGACCTCGATCTGATCGGCCATGTCGGGAAATGACGCCAGGACGTTGCCATCGTTCAGCTGCTGCCCACGACCACCGCCGCCATCGGCGGCGTGACAGTTGGCGCAGAGCGAGCCGTACACAGCTCGTCCCTGAACCAAGACCGGATCACCGTTGGTGACCTCCGGCGGCGACCCTGCGGTGCAGCTCGCCAAGGCACCGGCCGCCAGCGTCACGACGGCCAACGCACGACGCCGCCTCATCTTCCCTCGAACTCCGGTTCGCGCTTGTTGAGGAACGCGTCGATGGCCTCACGGGTGTCGGCGGTGGAGAAGTTCACCGTCTGTGACCATCCTTCGAGATCGAGCGCCTCGTCCATGGAGGCGTTGAACGACTTGTTGAGCATCGCCTTGGTCTGAGCAAGCGCGATGGGAGGGCCGCCGGCGAGGCGATCCGCCCAGTCGGCGACGAACGCGTCGAGCTCATCGTGAGCGACCACCCGGTTGACGAGGCCCATCTCCTTGGCCGCGGTGGCGTCGATGATGTCGGCGAAGAAGGCAAGTTCCTTGGCCCGGTGGAGTCCGATGAGTCGCGGCAGCAGCCAGGTGCCCCCGAAGTCGACGCTCAGTCCCCGCCGAGCGAAGATCTCCGAGAACCGAGCTCGATCGCTGGCGACGATCAGATCGCAACCGAGCGCGAGGTTGAGCCCGGCACCGGCGGCCACACCGTTCACCTTGGCAATCGTGGGCATGGGCAACTCGTGCAGGCCCATGGCCACATCGTGGATGTGGCGCATCGAGGCCAACTGGTGCCGCTTGGGACCGCTCCGGGTGCCACCGAGGTCGGCGCCAGAGCAGAACGCATCGCCCGACCCGGTGACGACCAACGCTCGGATGGACGTGTCGTGCTTCACGCTCTGGAACGAAACCAGCAGCTCGTCCCACATCTGGGCGTTGGCCGCGTTCTTCTTCTCCGGTCGATCCAGGGTGAGGGTCAGGACACCATTGTCAGCGAGATCGAACAACAAGGTTTCGGCATCGGGCAGGGTCATGGGCGAAACGGTACCTGCGAGTCCGGCCTCCGCCGCCACCAGCCATACTTGTCCCGTGGGATTCGACCCGACACGCCGCCACAAGCGCACGCGCTTCGACTACTTCTTCGTCGCCGCCGCCAGCATGGCTGCTGTCGGCCTCCTGGCCTGGGCGGTGCTGGGCTGATGGCGGCCAAGCGATCGGCTACCTCCAAACGCCGCAAACGCACCGGCCCCAAGTCGCTCCCGGACCCCTCCGACCACCCCGACGCGCAGACTCGCTTCGTGCAACCCTACGAAGCGATGAAGACCTACCTCTGTCCGGGATGCCGCAACGAGATCCCGCCCGGGATGGGTCACCTCGTTGCCGTCCCTCCCGAAGACCCCGACCTGCGACGCCACTGGCACCGGGGCTGCTGGACGAACCGAAAGAATCGGCGATGACCCAACGTCACCGATCGTGGTCGAGGTCGCACGGGCTGCTGCGGATCATCCTCGTCTTGGGCGCCGTCGTCGGCCTCGGGTCCGTCGCACCGGCCCGAGCGGTCTCTGCGTCCACCGCAGAACCCATCACCTTCGAGATGATCGCGTCCAACGATGAACTCACCGACGTGCATGCCCGTATCTTCCGGCTCTACTGGGCCTTCTTCGACCGCGAGCCCGACCCGGCAGGCGCCCTGTTCTGGGTCGATCGATATGAACAATGCTGGGATCTGGCTCGCATCGCCGGCTTCTTCGCCGACAGCGACGAGTTCAGGGGCTCCTACGGACCGCTCGACGATCGGGCGTTCGTCGACGTCGTCTATCGAAACGTGCTCCATCGCGCTCCCGAGGATGCCGGGCGAAGCTACTGGCTGGGGCGGCTGGACGACGGCACGATCACCCGGACCCGAATGATGCTCGACTTCTCGTGGTCCGACGAGTTCGTGAAGAATCATCATCTGGCATCCGAGGGCGTTCCCGATCGCGGCTGCCGGCCCAAGACCTCCGGCGCCCGCTTCCAGATCTACGTGCTCCAATCGTGGGTTCCCTACGCGACCGTGGGACCGGTCGTCCTGCATCAGCCGGCCAACGCCGTTGCCCACATCGGCTTCCACGAATCGAACCGCGGTGGAGGCCTCCAACAAGGGATGCTCGACATCGCCACTCCGATGACCACCATGCCCAGCCGTCTTCGCGGCACCCCCGCCCGCTCGGCGGCCGACATCGTCGTCCACCCCATGGCCGACATCCGATCGCCGGTGAGTGGAGTGGTGCTCCGAGGCGGCAACTACACGCTCTACTGCACCTACCGCGACGGGTATGCCGTGATCCGCCCGGACGCCGGTCCGAACCTGGAAGTGGGTGTCCTCCACCTCACCGGGGTCACGGTGAAGCCGGGCGATCGGGTCGAGGCGGGCGTGACGGTCATCGCCGACCACGCCACCAAGTTCCCGTTCAGCAGCCAGGTCGACGCGTCCACCGCCACCGCTCTGCCCCACGTGCATGTGGAAGTCGTCGATCCAACCGTCCCTGATCGTCCCCCCTCCGGCGGCTGCTGAACCGATCAGTCGACGGCGACGACGGCAATCTCCATCCGCCATGCCGCCTGTGCCAACGCCGGGACGGTAACCAGGGTCGAAGCAGCACGGTGGCCGGCGAGGGCGGCGTCGCGGGCAGCCATCACCACCGAGAGATCCTCACCGACCACGACATAGGTCGTCACCGATACCACGTGTTCGACCGACATCCCGGCCTCGTCGAGCAGGGCCAGGAGCGTGGTCCAGATCGTCGAGGCCTGCTCGGCCAGGTCATCGGGGACGCTGCCATCGGGTCGGGTCGGTACGACGCCCGAGGTGTGCAGCACACGCGACACTCCCTCCGACAGCACCGCATGGGCGTAGTTGGCGGCCGGTCGAGCCAGCCCGGGCGGGACGAGTTCACGATTACGGGAAGTGGTCACCTCACCAGTGTGCATCCGGACCCGGGTGCTGGCACCATGCTCGGCATGCCGGAATCTGCCATCGTCCCACCCGCCGCCTCGCTCGACATGTTCCGCCTGGACGGCAAGGTGGCCATCCTCACCGGAGCGAGCTCGGGACTCGGCGAACGCTTCGCCCACGTGCTCGCAGCTGCGGGCGCGTCCGTGGTGCTCGCCGCACGCCGGCTCGACCGCATCGAAGCCCTGGCCGCTGCGCTGCCCGATGGTCTGGCGGTGCAGTGTGATCTCACCAGCCCGGGAGCTCCGGCGCAACTGATGACCGCAACACTCGATCACTTCGGTCAGGTCGACATCGTCGTCAACAACGCCGGCATCTCGCGTGTCCTCGCCGCGGTCGACGACGACATCGACGAGTTCCGACGGGAGCTCGAGATCAACCTGATCGCCCCGTACGAATTGGCCCGCAAGGCAGCGGCATGGATGATCGAACAGGGCCGCCCCGGGTCGATCATCAACATCGGTTCGGTGCTGGGTGCGGTCGCCGGAGGCCGCCTGAAGGTCCCGGGCTACAGCGCGGCGAAAGGCGGGCTGCACAACCTCACCCAGGAGCTTGCCTCCCAGTGGGCCCGCAAGAACATCCGCTGCAACGCCATCGCTCCCGGATGGTTCGAGACCGAGATGAACTCGGACATGTTCGCCGACGACGGCGGTATGCAGTACATCGTCACCGGCGCACCCATGGGGCGTCCCGGCCGAGAAGGTGAGCTCGACGGGGCATTGGTGTTCCTGGCCAGCGATGCTGCAAGTTACGTGACCGGTCACGTGCTCTTCGTCGATGGTGGGTGGACCTGCGTCTGAGGATGCGAGGACACTTCCTGGAGACTGCACCTCGAACGAGGTGACCGTTCGATGACAACCCCAGTAGCCTCTGTCTGCCCATGCACGTCTATCTCATCAGACACGCCCACGCCGGACAGCGCGAAGAGGGCATCGACGATCGCTCACGCCCACTGTCCGACAAGGGCATCATCCGAGCCGAGGAGTTGGTGACCCTCCTCGCCCAACGGCCGATCGACCGCATCGTGTCCAGCCCCGCTGTCCGATGCGTGCAGACCGTGGAGCCGCTCGCCCAGGCGCGTGGCCTCGGGATCGGCCTCCACGACGTCCTGTGGGAGGACGCCTCTGCGACCGACACCCTGGCGTTTCTCGAAAACGTGCTGCCCGCGCTGTCGGGCCTGGTGGTGTGCTCCCACGGCAACATCATCCCCGAGCTCCTCGATCTCCTCGATCGCCGTCAGGTACCCGTCATCGGCCACGGATGCGAGAAGGGATCGGTCTGGGTCCTCACGCACCTCGATGGACGCTGGACCGATGCTCGGCGGGTGAAGAAGAAGGCCCAGGCCCTCTGATCCCGCCCGAGCATGTCGGGTCCGGATGCTCAACCGAGCGGGCATCCGATTCGGTCAGCCACCGGGCCGACCAGGCCGGTGATCATCGGTGACGGCTCACCTGCCGCCAGGACGGCGACATCCTCACAGGCCCCCTCGATGTCACCGAGCTGTTCTCGGGCCACGGTTCGGAAGGCTCGGGCATCGGGAGCAGCAGGAGAGATTTCGATGGCCCGGTTCAGCGACTCGAGGCCCGATTCGAGAAGCTGCGCCGACGACTCGTCATCGCCGGCGTCCGCTGCGGTACGTGACACCAGAATCACGTACCAACCTCGATACGTGAGGGCTTCGACGTTGTTGGGATCCTCGTCGAGCACCGAGTCGAAACACTGCAGTGAGTCGATCAACTTCGTCAGATCGGTACCCATCTGCTGGCATTCGAGCGTGCGGTCACGCAGGGACTGTTCGACCGAGCCAGTCAGTCCACCGGTTCCCCGCTCACCCGTCGCCAGTGCCAGCGCCCAACCGGCCAACACGCCGAGCACACCGAGCCCGATCGTCCAGCGCAGCCAGTGGCTTCCGCCGGCGTCGGCTCCGCGTGCGAGCGTCGAGGTGGTCGGCGCGATCGGACCATCGGGCTGGTCGAGCAGACGGATGACGGCAGCTGCCCTGGCGGTGTAGGAGTCCTTCAGCTGTTGGTAATCATGCTCATCGATGTCGCCGGCAGCGAACTCGGCGTCGAGATCGTCCAGTGACGTGAGGAGGAAGTCGCGCTCGAGCCCCAAGGCCTCGCGATCGAGCTGATCGCTCAACGGGCCGGCATCTTTCGCGCTTGGTCCACCAACTCGCGGTCAGCGTCAGTGGCACGGTCGGTCTCCCGGCCGCGAAGCACCACGGCGACCACGGCGCCGGCGCCCAGGACCACCACCACCACCGGCAGGATCCAGATCAACAGCGACACCCCGCTGGCCGGCGGATTCAAGAGCACATCGGTGCCGTAGGACACCACCAGCCGATCTCTGATCTCGTCGTCGCTCGCCCCGTCGGCGACCTGGACCCGAATGAAGTCCCGAATGGTGGCCGACACCGCAGCGTTGGACTCGGCCACGCTCTCGCCGTTGCACAACGGGCAGGCGAACTTCTCGCTCAGCCCCTCGACTCGCTCGGCCTCGGTCACCGGCCCCGAACGGCCGACCGCACCGATACCGAGGCACGCCAGGCTGACGAGCAGCACGGCGATCCAGCCGGCGGTGCGTCGGGTCATGATGCCTCGATCTGACCGATGACCTGATCCGCGGTGATCCCACTGATGATGTGAGCCACCACGACACCATCGGGGTTGACGAGGAAGCTCTCGGGCACCTGACGGATCTGGAAGTCGACCGCGGTGCTCGGAGCATTGAGGACCGGCCACGTTCCTCCCAATTTCTCGAACAGGGCGGCAACGTTCTCCGGCTGGTCGTCGAACACCACCGAGACCAACTCGAGCTCGCCATTGGTGGCGCCCCACTGGTCGAGCGCCACCAATTCGGGATGCTCGGTGATGCATCCGGCACACCAGGTGGCGAAGAAGTTGATGAGCACCCAGCGGCCGGCCGCGAGGTCGATGTCGTAGGTACCGCCATCGAGCGTCGGACCCGAAATGGCCGGCACCCGCCGGCCCAGCAGTTGACTGGCCGCGGTTTCGTTGTCCCTACCCGGCGCGCCGAAGGCGAGCAGTGCAATGAGACCCACCAGGACGCCGCCGACGACGATTGCGGAATTTCGTGCTCGGTTCATGCTCGAGTCCTCATGTCGGGGGCCTCATACCGGGACCGCCTCGGGATCGCCGAGGGCGATCGGGGCCGACGCCGCCTCGGTCCCCCGACGGCGGTGCCCCGGGAACACCGCAAGCAACGTACCGAGGCCCATGAGCATCCCGCCGGCCCACAGCCAGCTCACCAGCGGGCGCAGGATGACACGAAGACGCACGGCACCGCCGGCTTCTTCGGGCACACCATCGAGCACCAGGTACACGTCCTCGGTGAACCCGGTACGCACCGAGGGCGTCGCCAGCGACATCCCTTGCTGGCGGAACCGGACCACCGATGGCGCATAGACATCGTCGCCGTCGATCTGCACGAGGGCGAAGACGCGCGACCGGCGGTCGTTCTCGTCGGCCCCAAGTTCGAGGTAGGTGAACTCGTGATCGCCCACGGTCATGGACTCACCCGGCAACAGGGTGGCCGTGCGATCGGTCTTGTAGGTCTCACTGGCGGCCACGCCAACGGCGATGAGCACCACGCCGAGGTGCACGATCATGCCGCCATTGGTGCGGCCGACGAACCCGCGCCATCCCTGGCGACGAGTGGCCAGGATCACCTGCCGCGCCGCCGCGCCGCCGGCGAAGCCGCCGAGACCGAAGGTGAGCATGGGCCACAGACCGCGTCCTCCCAGGATCACGGTCAGGACCATGGCGCTCGTGCCACACACAGCGGGCCAGAAGAGCCGCTGGGAGAGCAGCTCGGTCGACGCTTTGCGCCATGGCAGCACAGGTGCCGACGCCATCAGGAAGAGCATCACGAACGCAATGGGCCGGCCCAGCGAATCGAAGTATGGCCGACCGATGGTCAGGCGGGTGCCATCGAAGGCTTCGGCCAACAACGGGAACACCGTGCCCAACAGGATGACGAACGCCATGGCGCCGAACACCACGTTGTTGGCGAAGAACGCGGCCTCGCGTGACATCGCCGAATCGATCGATCCCGGTGATCGCAGTTGGTCGCCCCGCCAACCGATGAGGAACACACTGAGCCCGGCGACGAATGCGAAGAACACCAGGAGCCAAGGACCGATCGCCCCGTCGGCGAAGGCATGCACCGACTGGACGACGCCCGAGCGCGTCAGGAAGGTGCCGAGGATGGTCAAACAGAACGTGGCGCACAACAGCGACAGGTTCCAGACCCTCAACATGCCTCGGCGTTCCTGCACCATCACCGAATGGAGGTAGGCCGTACCGGTGAGCCACGGCAGCAACGAGGCATTCTCGACCGGGTCCCATGCCCAGTAGCCGCCCCATCCGAGCACTTCATAGCTCCACCATGCGCCGAGAACGATGCCCATCGTGAGGAAGCCCCACGCAATCACCGTCCAACGGCGGGTCTCGATCAGCCAGCCCTCCCCCAGACGGCCGGTGATGAGCGCGGCGATGGCGAAGGCGAAGGGAACGGTGAAGCCGACGTAGCCCAGGTACAACATCGGCGGATGGAAGGCCACGAGCAGATGGTTCTGGAGCAGCGGGTTGGGGCCTCGCTGGACGAAGTCGGTTGGGATGTCCACGCGGGTGAACGGGTTCGCCGGTCCGGCCATGAGGCCGTAGAAGAACGCTGCGACCACGAGCATCGAGACGATGGCCCAGCCGAGCAGCGGGTCGTCGCGGCGGTTGCGAAACTTGAACAGGACTGCGCCCAGGTACAGCCCGAGAATCAGGGCCCACAGAATGATGGATCCCTCGAGCGCCGACCACAGCGCAGCGAAATTGTAGAGCGGCGGGGTTGAATCGGCCCCCACCTGTTGCACGTAGGCCACGGTGAAGTCCCGTTGGAACAGGGCGATCTCCATGACGACGAAGCAGCCGATACCGGAGATCGTGACCAGCCAACTCCACTGGCGAACGGTCCGCAGCAGCTGGAGCTGACCGGTTCGCAGGCCATGGATGCCGGCCAACGCGCCGACGACGGCCGACGTCAGGCCGACCATCGTGAAGAAGAACCCGAGCACCGAATACATCGTCGGGTCTACTTCCCGGAAGGGGTGAGGTCGCTCGCCGGCGGATCGTCGGCGTCGTAGTCGATGCGGTCAGGATTGTCCTCGACGTAGGACTCCGAGTGCTTGACCAGAAGCTGGCGGCTGACGAAGGCATCGCCGTCCCAGTGGCCTTCGGCTACGACCGGGATCCCGACCTCGAAGAGGTCGGACGGTTCGTCCCCGACATGTTTCACCTCGACCGATTGTCGGTTGAACGAGATGTCGAACACCATCGCGCCCGAAGCATCGGTGGTCGGCTCGTTCATCACCATGCCCTGGATGCGAAAAGTCCGATCGCCCAACTCCTCCCGCTTGGCCACGGCTTCGTCGACGTTGTAGAAGAACACACGGGCACTGGTGAGCGCCTGATAGAGAATGGCGACCAGGACCAGACCGAGCGCCCCCATGATCAGCCAGTTGCGCCCTCGTTGCCGGCCCGGCGTGG
>JAHECQ010000158.1 GCA_024641625.1 Acidimicrobiales bacterium
CCGACAGTGTCAGCACCTTAGGAGTGCGACCACCGAGGGGCCGTTCCCAGTGACAGGGGCCACACGTCGAAGCGAATCGATCGCCGCCATCGCCGGAACGGGTCGGACTTGAAGGTCGACTCCGTCAAGGTTTGGGCAACGCTGCAGTCCAACTGTTCGATGCCGTCGCGGAGCATGACGCTGTCGACCCGGCCTTCTTCATCGCCGCGACTACTGCCCACATGATGCTTGATGACCTCCCGAGAGCCGAACGCTGCGCCGCAGTGATGCGCAAAGCCACGGACACGGCTGATCCTCGCAGCGTGTTCTGGACGGCGATCGCCCAGAACATCTACCTCGGTGCCGCCCGTCGCTCCGCTGAGGCGATCAGTTGGGCCGACCAAGCGCTCAACGTCGCCACGCGACACGGCAGCCAAAGCGGTATCGCGTTCGCTCTTCTCGTGAGGGCCAAGGGCCGTCGAGACGACTGGGAGCTGGCCCGCCATGACGCCCAGTCGGCCCTCGAAACCGCCCAGGGGATCAGTCCAGAACATGTCATCGTCGGCGGTTCCCTCGGAGAACTCGCCGTCGTGGCGTCATTCGAGGATGACCTTCCAACGGCTTTGCGGGCCTGCCGAACCACGATCGGGTTCTCGGTCGGCGTTCACCACTTGTCCAGCCTTGCCGGGAACCTCCAAGTTGCGGCCGTCGTGTTGACCCGAGCCGGTGACCCCCGAACCGCGGCCCGCATCATCCGATCCACCGCCGGCCACGGTTACCGGACCGCCAAACGAGCCGAATCGATCATCGCCGCAGCCCTCGGACCCGACGGCCTCACGGCCCTGCCCGCTGAGCGACTATCGATGCTGGACACAGCACAACTCGCCATCGACGCCATCGACCATCTCATGGCGTTGACGACCGCCACCAACGAACCTGGACCGCGCTGAGTCACCGAGAACAAGCGGCCCCCGGGCCCACCTTCGGACCAACCGGCAACGGGCACGATCGGCCTGAATCTGTTGAACGATTTGGAGCGGGTCTGGGCGTCGCTACCGAGCGGCATGGGATGCTGGCGAGTATGGCTGTGAGACCGACAGGAACGGTGACGTTTCTGTTCACCGATGTTGAGGAGTCGACGCGTCTGTGGGCCGCTGATTCGGAGGCGATGTCGACGTCGCTGCTGGTCCACGATTCGATCGTGCGGCACGCAATCGAGTCGGCGGGTGGGTATGTGTTCACGACAGCTGGTGATTCGTTCGCGGCAGCCTTCGCCCGGGCATCGGATGCGGTCAGCGCGGCACAAGCAGCCCAGTCCGGGCTGGAGGCTGCTGCATGGCCTGGCCCGGTTCTTCGGGTCCGGATCGGTCTCCACTTGGGTGAGGCCGAGGAACGCGGGGGCGACTTTTTCGGTCCGACGGTGAATACCGCAGCTCGGGTAGAGGCGGCGGCCCATGGTGGGCAGACGCTGATCACCGAGGCGGTCCGGTCGGCTGCACGGGTGACGGCGACGGATCTCGGCGTGCATCTGCTTCGTGACGTCACCGAGCCGATGCGCCTCTTCCAGTTGGGCGTTGGAGTCTTCCCGCCTCTGCGGGTCGTTGATGCCGGGTTGTCGAATCTTCCCGTGCGCCCGACGCGGTTGATCGGCCGCGACCGAGACGTGATCAACGTCCGGCGCCTGTTGGATGCGAACCGGTTGGTTACAGTCACCGCGGTCGGTGGAGCGGGGAAAACTCGGTTGGCGATTGCGGTGGGTGAAGCCGAGCTACCACACCGGTCTGGTGGAGTGTGGTTTGTCGATCTGACCGCGGTGATGAGTGGTACCGATGTGATTGGGGCGATTGCCGGCGCTATCGGGTTGTCGTTGGGTGTGGGCGATGCGGCCGAGCAGGTGATCGGGTTTCTGGCCGACCGGGCGGCGTTGGTGGTGTTGGACAACTGTGAGCATGTGGTTGATGACTGTGCCCAGTTTGTGCAGCGGTTCTTGTCGGCGGCAGGCAAGGCCTCGGTGTTGGCGACCAGTCGTGAGGCATTGGATGTCGACGGGGAACAGGTCGTGGTGCTGGGGTCGTTGGCCTGCGACGGAGCCGATTCGCCGGGGGTGAGGTTGTTCGTGGATCGTGCCACCGCCGTCAACCCGATGTTCGAGCTGACCGAAACCAACGCTGAGGCTGTGGCCGAGGTGTGCAGCGGTTTGGACGGCATCCCCTTGGCGATCGAGTTGGCCGCTGCTCGGGTCACGGTGATGACTCCCGCCGATCTGGCGGCGGGACTCCGCGACCGGTTCGAGTTGCTGTCGAGTGGCCGGCGTCGTCAGCGACAACGCACACTTCAAGCGACGTTGGATTGGAGCTACGACCTGCTCGACGTCGACGAACAGCACATGCTGCGAGCGCTGGGGGTGTTCGTCGACGGGTTCGACATCGAAGCCGCAGCCGCAGTCACCACCACCGCGACATCGCCGGCATTGAGCATCATCGAGGAACTCGTAGCCAAATCTCTGGTGGTGCGAGCCGATCGAGGTCACCGAGCCCGCTTCACGCTGCTGGAAACGGTGAAGGCGTACGCCGAGGGCCGCCTCACCGGCAACGCTGAGGCAACCCACGTTCGCAACCTGCACCTGGCGCACTTCCACCGGCTGGCGTCGATTCACGGGCGCATGGCGATGCCGGAAATCCGCATCGGCGCGAGCCTGCGACATGATCGAAGCAACATCACCGCCGCGTTCGAGTGGGCGACCGTGTCCGACCAGCCGGTCCTGGGAGGCGAGCTCCTGTTGGGTGCTGCGTTCGCTTACGTCCTCGATGACGCATGGCTCGAACTCAAGGCCCTCACAGACAGGGCCATCGCACACTGCGCGACCGAGGATCTCGAGCTGGCTGACTACCTGCGGGCCACAGCGGTCTTGATCAGGGGCCTCCTCCAAGACTCAGCGGCGCGCCCGCCGGCTCTGGCCGCAGCAGTGAATTCAACAGTTACCTCGACCCGCGTCTACGGCCTCAGTTGGTTGGGCCTCATCACCACCACAGGGGATGACCCCGAGCGGGGTCGCGCACTTCTCGCCCAAGCACGCTCCGAGGTCGAGGCTGCTCAACGAGCAGGTCCCACACTCGATGTTGCGACCGCCGGTCTGTGGTTGTCGGGGGTCGAAACAACGCTGGTTGCCCACAGCGGTGACTACCCAACTGCACTCGCCACCTCTCTCGACCTCATCGCGATGGATGAGGCCAATGATTACCGCACCGAGATCACCATCTGGTACCCCCAACTGGCGGCGTCCTGCCAGATCATTCTCGGTGAACCCGATGAGGCGCTGCGAACCATGGACCGCACCGCACAGTTCGAACTCACCTTCCTCGACGGCGACGCCATTCGAGCGGTGGCCCACCTGGCACTCGGCGAGATCGAGGAGGCCACACGTCAGATCCGAGCACACGCCAAGCGGGCCGCGACACGACGCCTCGGAGGCGAGGCATCGGACAGCGTGTTGCTGCTCGCCGCGTTGGCCTACGCCGAGGGCCAACCCGACACCGCAACCGACCTTCTACTGCAGATGTCCATCGGCCGCTCACCGGCCACACAGATTTACGCTGCCCACCTCGCCGACACCCTCGGCCTGGCCGCCGAATACGAACGGCACACAGCCGACGTACGGGCCTACGGGCCCGAAAGCATGGAAGGCAACCTGGGTCGGGATGTCACCAGCGCGACCATGCAGGCCGAGGTCACTCGACGCGGCTGGCACTGAACCACGACATCTCATCGCTCGACAGCGGCCAACGACCGCCGGCCGGAGATCCTGAGTGCGGGACTACGCGTAGTTGGGGCTGGCGATCATGATCGCAGCGAGCTGAGCCGACTCGTCCCCGGCCAGACGCCACGCGTGGCGGCTGGCTCGCTGAACAACCACGTCGCCGGGACCAAGCTCGATCCAACCGGAGTCCAAGCCCAGCTCGAGGCGTCCCGACAACACGATCACGTAATCAATCGTCGCCGTCGTGTGCCACCCCTGTTCGCCCTCGGGGTCTCGGGCAAAAAGCTCGCCCGGATCGAACCGTGATGCCGCCGCGGCGATGGCGTCACCCTCGGGCATGTCGGCACGTGTCGGCGGGTGCAAGGTCAACACCCGAACCGATGACCCACCGGACGGGGGCATCAGCGGATTGACACCCGCGACCGGATCTCGATCTGCTCGGGGATCAGGGCGAGAGGGGTCATCCACCCACACGTCGTCCAAAGCCAGCAGCCCCATGTCCATGGATCCCGTCGTCGGGTCGTCATGAACCACGAACGACTTGCCATCGCTGTCGATGCCGGTCACCACTCGTCGAGTAGCCATGTCGGATCCCCCCCAGTCAATTGGTGTACGGACGCTACCCCCCGCACCCGCCTGGGTGCCAGACATCCGGTAGTCAGCAGTACCGGGAGGTCGAGGCGTTGGTTTCCCGGGGCCGATCTGGGCGGTACACCGGGCGATGTGAGAACCTCTCGGTCGTGGCTGCGCAACCGACTGGAACGGTGACCTTCCTGTTCACCGACATCGAGGGTTCGACGCGGTTGTGGGATGAGCATCCCGAGTCGATGGCCGATGCGTTGGAGAGACACGACGCGATCTGTCGCTCGGCGATCGCCGATCATGGGGGCGTTGTGTTCTCGACCGGTGGCGACGGGTTTGCGGTGGCGTTCCAGCGGGCGAGTGACGGGGTGGCGGCCGCAGTCGATATCCAGATCGCTCTCGGCGAGGCACGGTGGCCGCTGTCGACCGGGCTACGGGTTCGGATGGCTCTCCACACCGGTGAGGCGCGTGAGCGAGACGGTGACTATTTCGGCCCGCCGGTGAACCGCGCTGCTCGCCTGATGGCGGCCGGCCATGGGGGCCAGATCCTCACATCGGTGGTGACGGCCGAGTTGGCCGAGGAGGTGCCGGGTATCGATCTCGTCGAACTCGGAACCCATCATCTCCGCGGAATTGCCGAACCGGTGCGTGTCCTCGGTATGCGCATCGACGGGGTGCCAGGGATCGATCGGCCGTTGACGACGGTCGAGGGTGCACGGGGCAACCTCCCCGCTGTTCTGGACGACTTCGTGGGTCGTGGCAGTGAGCAGCGGGACCTCGCTGGTGAGCTGCGATCCCGCGGGGTGCTCACCATCACCGGCTCAGGTGGGGTGGGCAAGACGCGGTTGGCGATCGAGGTCGCAGGGGCGACGTCGGATGAGTTCTCCGATGGCGTCTGGTTCGTCGAGCTGGCAGCGGTTTCCGACCCATTGGCCGTGCAGCAATTGGTGGCAACGACGTTGGATGTTCGCCAGGAAGCGGGAGTGTCGCCGCTCGAGTTGATTGTTTCCGTTCTGCGAACCCAGCGTGCGCTGCTGATTCTCGACAACGCTGAACACGTGGTGGCTGCCGTCGCCGAAATCGCCACAGCAGTGGCCGAGCGCTGCTCGATGAGTCGTGTTCTGGTCACCAGTCGGGAACCGTTGGGTGTGCGAGGCGAGCACGTCCATGCCCTGTCCTCGCTGGGTGAAGGGGAAGGATTCGAGCTGTTCTGCGATCGGGCGCGGGCGCTCGATGACGGGTTCTCGGTGGACGAGGACGATCACGAGACGATCGACGCGATCTGTCGTCGCCTCGATGGGATCCCGTTGGCGATCGAGTTGGCGGCCGCCAGGACCCGGTCGCTGACGCCTCGGGACATGTTGGCCCGACTCGACGATCGGTTCCGTCTACTGCGAGGTGGGCGAGGGGGCGTGGATCGGCACCAGACGCTTCGCGCCGCGCTGTCGTGGTCGTATCAACTGCTGACCGAGCAGGAACGGTTGCTGTTCGATCGTTGTTCGGTGTTCGCCGGCGGCTTCGCACTGGCCGACGCCGAGCAGGTGTGTGGGTTCGGCGCGTTGGATGCGGCCGACGTGTTGGACGTACTCGGTTCCCTGGTCGACAAGTCGATGATCGTGACTGACCGCCATGACCGTTCGGTGCGGTTCCGGTTGCTCGAGACGATCCGTCAGTACGGTGGGGAACAGCTCACCGAACGCCAGGAAACCGCCGATCTGCGCGATCGCCACCTCGACCACTACCTGTCAGGCGCTCGGCACATCGCTGCGCTGAGCCAAGGCCCCGACGAGCTCGAAGGCGCCCGCCGCTTCGCTCTGGACTTCGACAACTTCCGTGGGGCGTTCGATTGGGCGTGGGGAGCGTCGGATCTCGAACGGGCGATCGGCATCGCGACTGCACTTTGGCCGATCGGTAACCTCAACTCGGAGGTTGTGGAGTGGGTCGAGCTTGTTCGGGGCGCCACGCCGGCGGGGCATCCGGCCGCCGATGGGCTCGAACTGTTCACGGCGTTCGGCCGGATCATCGCCGGCGACTCGGCCGCGGTCATCGATGGCCTCGTCGGGCTGGCGAATCGCTCCGACCTGCCGGACTCGCTGCGTTCCACCGCCTGGACATTTCTGGCCACCGCCTACCTCAATACGGGGGATGCCGACCTCGGCTTGGTTGCCGTTCGCAAGGCAATGGAGCTGGCCGACGATGATCCGGCCGCTCGAGACCTGTCCGCCCGAGTGGGGTGTTGGTGCGCCTGGGCCCGCGAACCCCAGGCGGTGGCCGGCTTTGCGGCAACAATCAGCCAAGTGGCCGAGCTCACGGGCAGGCCATCCACCCAGTCGTGGGCGCACTTCTGCCTCGGTGTCGCCGACCTCGTCGAAGGACGTGTCGAGTCGGCGCGAGCCAACTTCACCGTGAGCCTCCGCCTGGTGAAGGGGACGAACGGAATGGCGGAAGTCCAGGCCCTGCAGGGTCTGGCGGCTGTCGCTGCTGCGTCAAACGACCCCGCCGAGGTTGCTGTGGCGTTCGGTGAAGCGCTCAGGCGTTTGCATCGGATCCAATTCTGGATGTACATCTGGATCGTCCTCGAGAACCTGGCCGTGTACTGGGTCAGCAGCGGAGACCATGAGGGCGGCGCTGTTCTACTCGGCCACCTCGAAGCGCACGATCACGCACACGGGGTGTTCACAGGCGAACGCCGCCGCTCTCTCGCGCTACTCGCCGACGACCGGCTTTCGGTTGAACCGATGCAACGCGGCGCGGCCATGACCCGCGACGAACTGGTTGCCTACGCCGAGGATCGGCTTTCCGGCCCGACACTCCTCCGGTGATCACGCAACCCTCCAACCGCTCCGAGGCTGGTCGGCGTCTCATGCACCTGACCGGGTTCATGCTGTTCAGCCCGGCGCCTCACACGCAGCTGTCGTGGGTGTACCCGCCCGAGAAGATCCGCTACCAGTGGCACGAAGTCGAGTACTGGGAGGAGATCGCCCGCACCCTCGAAGAGGGCCTGTTCGATGCGTTCTTCTTCGCCGACGCCTGGGGAGGTGGTGACAGAACCGCCATTCGGTGGGCCATCCAGTTCCCTCGCCACGACCCTCTGGTGTTGATCCCGCGTCTGTCGGCGGTGACCGAACGGCTGGGGTTCGCCGTCACGATGTCGACGACCTTCTACCCGCCCTACATGCTGGCCCGGAAACTTGCGACGCTCGATCACATCACCAAGGGCCGTATCGGGTGGAATGTGGTGACGTCGATCAACGACTCCGAGGCGAGGAACTTCGGGGTTGAGCTTCCGCCCCACGATGAGCGATACGACCGGGCCGATGAGTATCTCGAGCTGGTCGACGCGCTCTGGGGCAGCTGGGAACCCGACGCAGTCGTGATGGACATGGAGGCCAAAGTCTTCGCCGACCCCGACAAGGTGCACCGCATCGATTTCGCGGGCCGGTGGTACTCCTCGACGGGTCCGCTCAACGTGATCCCCTCCCCCCAGGGCCGACCGGTGATCTTCCAGGCGGGCTCTTCGGAACGGGGCCGCGAGTTCGCCGCGCAATGGGCCGACTGCGTCTTCGCGGTTGGGGGGACACCCAAGCGATGCCTCGCGTTCCGCAATGACCTCGAGGAGCGAATGCAGCGCCGGGGGCGCGACCCGGCAGCGCTGCAGATCATCAACTTCTGCGGGCCTGTTGTCGCCAGGACGCAGGCGGAGGCAGAGGCCCTGGCTGCAGAGATCTCCGAACGAATACCGGCTGAGGCGGCCATCGCGAACATGTCGGGCCACTGGAACATGGACCTCACCGCCCTCCCGCCCGACACGCGGCTTTCTGCACTCGGAGAGATCGAAGGCACTCGGGGCATGGTCGAGGCGTTCCAAGCCACGGGCGATCCCACGCTGGCCGAGGTCGCTCGTTCCTATCTCAACATGGCCTCCCAAGAGGCCTTCGTGGGCACACCGGAGAAGGTCGCTGACACCCTGCAGGACCTGTTCGAGAACGGTGGGGTGGACGGCTTCCAGTTCTCGCCACAATGGTACGCCCCCGACTACTACCGCGACATCGTGGATCTTCTCATCCCCGAGCTGCGAAACCGCGGTCTCGTGCGTGACCGCTACACCGGCGTCACCCTGCGACAGCACCTCAGCCAGACCGCCGCAGACTGACTGGCGAGCGTGACTTGACGGTCGCGGTGTAATTTCCGTTGCATTGACAGGAGGGGAAGATGACTGATCGGGTTGTCCATGCCGCGGTTTCCAGGGCGCTGGAGCTAGCCCAAATGATCCGGGCCCACACGGCGTACAGCGAAGAACATCGGGCACTGCACCCAGATGTCGTT
>JAHECQ010000159.1 GCA_024641625.1 Acidimicrobiales bacterium
CGTCCGATCATCGACCGCGACGAGGCCGATTCCCTGTTGCTCGACAAGGTGGCCATCCACCTCCATCTCCGGATGACCGACCTGCTCGAAGTGTTGGAGGATGACATCGGCGACCTGATCGACGCCCCGTTCGTGCATGATGTCCTCGCCTTCGAGGGAGGCGTGATCGACGCCTACATCGAGCAACGGGGGAGCCTCCTGCCGGCCGATGATCTCGAGCGCCTTCGGACCTGGCAGGCAACGCCGCGTCGTGTCCATGAACGCGACGGGATCCGGGTACTCGAGCGCGTCACGTCCACCCAGGCCGGGGAGCTCCATCCGATCGGGCAGCGTGTGGTGGTGCCCGACGAATCGTTGGCCGAGCTCGAAGCGCTGCTGGCCGCCGAGGCCGATGGTCCCGGAGCAGTGGGTGGCCTGATCGAGTGGTACGGGAACTGGGGTGCTCGTTCCCCGAACGGCACAGTCGAGGAGTGAGGGCGATCCGCTGACGACGCCACCGTCTGGAGTGACGGTGGTCACCCAGCTAGGTTCGGCTCGTGACCGACGAACGATCCGACCCGCTTCGAGCCCAGCCGCTGGCCGGAGTGCAGGTGCTCGAGCTGGCTACAGGGGTTGCCGGTCCCTTCGCCGGCAAGCTGTTCGCCGACTTCGGAGCAGAGGTGGTGAAGGTCGAGCCTCCGGATGGCGACCCTGCTCGACGACACGGCCCCTTCCCCGACGAGCTCCACGATCGGCCCGTCAACGATCCCGAGCGCCTCGAGAACAGCGCGTTGTTCCTGCACCTGAACGCCAACAAGCGATCGATCGTGCTCGACCTCGACCGGCAGGACGATCTTGGGTTGCTCGAGCAGCTGATCCAGGACAGCGACGTCGTCGTGGAGTCCTTCGCCCCGGGGTATCTCGATGCCCGAGGGGTTGGCTACGAGCGCATGGAGAAGCTGAATCCCGACGTCGTGGTGGTGAGCATCACCCCGTTCGGCCAGAGTGGGCCCTACGCCGCCTACCAGGGCGAGGACATCGTCATCTACGCAATGGGTGGTCCCATGTTCTCGACCGGGGTCGAGACGCGCGAACCGGTCAAACTGGGTGGCAACCTCACCACGTATCAGTGCGGCAATCTCGCCGCCGCCGCGGCGATGTCGGCGTTGGTGGTTGCCGAGCGGTCGGGTCGAGGGGTTCACATCGACCTGTCGATGTTCGAAGCGCAGGCGGGCAGCGTCGATCGCCGAGTGAGCTACTTGCTCTGGTACCTCTGGTCCGGGCTGGTGGTCGGTCGTCAGCCACTCGACACCTTGCGCGCCCTGCCCAATGGGTTCTTCGAGACTGCCGACGGGCACGTCCTGGTCTTCACCTTGCCCATGTGGATCGACCGCATGCTCAAGGTGCTCGACGATGACGATCTACGTGTCGCCTTCGAGGACCCGGATTGGATGCGCAACGACGACCTGGTCGATGAGCTCCAGGCCTGCTTCATCCCGTGGTTGTTCGCGGGCGACAACCGGGACCGGGCCGAGGTCGGCCAGAGGGAGAAGTGGGCGGTCACGCCGCTCAACGCCCCGGTTGCCTTGATCGACGACCGGCATTTCGTCGATCGCGGGTTCTTCGTCGAGACCGATCACCCTGTGGCTGGTCGGTTCCGTCAGCCCGGCGCGCCGTTTCGCATCGGCGACCACTGGGATTCGGTGTGGCAACTGCGGCGACCGGCCCCGACGTTGGGTCAACACACCGAGGAGCTCCGTGCCGAACTCGCGGGGCATGCATCCGGGCAGGCTCCGCCCGAAACCTCCGCGACCGCGCCCATCGTCGCCGATCAGCGGTTGCCACTGGAGGGCATCCGCGTGCTCGACCTCACCGTGGTGTGGGCGGGACCGTCGTGCACGATGCACCTGTCGGATCTCGGGGCCGAGGTCATTCGGGTCGACAATGCCTGGGTGTTCCCACCGGCCACCCGGGGCAACTCGCCTCGGCCCGCCGCGGATCTCCTGGTCGACATGGGACCTCTCGGTGGCGGCTACCCCAACCTCGATGTCTCGGGCCGTCCATGGAACAAACATTCGATGTGGGCGGCTCAGGCTCGCAACAAGCTCAGCTGCACGCTCGACATCCGCAAATCCGAGGGTCGTGAGGCCTTCTTCCGTCTGGTCGAACAATCCGACGTGTTCGTCGAGAACAACTCGGTCGACACCCTCGACAAGCTCGGCATCGGGTGGGAGGAGCTCCACCGTCGCAACCCGCGGCTGATCGTGGTCCGCATGCCTCCGATGGGCATCGGCGGACCCTACGCCTCCTATGTCGGATTCGGCGCGAGTTTCGAGGCGTTGTGTGGCCTGACTCGTCTGCGTGGGTACACCGACGACGACCCCACGACCACCTCGGCCGCCTTCCACATGGATCCCACGACGGGCGCGGCCGGCACCTTCGCCGTGCTCTGTGCGCTTCGCCGCAGGGATCGGACCGGGGTGGGCGAGCTGGTCGAGTTCTCCCAGGGCGAGAACATGATGCACCACATCGGCGAATACCTCGTCGACGCAACCCGATCGGGGCGCAGCCACGGGCCCGGGGGCAATCGCCACATCAGTCGGGCGCCGCAAGGATGCTATCGCTGTGTCGGGAGCGATCGATGGGTTGTGCTGTCGATCGGCACCGACGAGCAATGGGGCGACCTCTGTCGGCTGATGCACCGGCCCGACCTGGCCGAGGATCCACGCTTGTCCAGTCTGGCCGGACGCCTCGAGCATCACGACGAACTCGACGAGGCCATCACCGAATGGACCTGTCTGCTCGATCGGTGGGACGTCTTCGAACGATGCCAGTCGCAAGGCATTCCGGCCGGGCCGGTGCTCGACGAGGCTGACACCTACCTCGACCCGCACCTGATCGAACGTGGTTTCTTTCGCGAGCAGGGCTCCGAGGACGTCGGCCGGTGGCAATTCCCCGGCCACCAGTGGAAGTGGACGGCACCGGCCATGCGATGGGAGCCCATCTGTCGCCTCGGGGCCGACAACGAGGCGGTACTCAAGGGCGTCGCCGGTCTCACCGCCGAGGAGTACGACCATCTCGCTGCCCGGGGTCACCTGTCGCTCGACTACCTCAAACCCGATGGCACGCCCTATTGAACGTCGTAGTCAGGGGTGGGCCGGCGGCGCTCGGCCAACGACTTGGAGGTGAGGAGGCCGGCGACGAAGCCGAACAGGTGCCCTTCCCAGGAGATGCCGACCTGGGGAACGAAGCCGAGCAGCATCGTCCCGTAGAGCATGAGGGCGACCATTGCCGGGGCGATGGCGGCCGGCCGACGCTCGAAGATGGCTGCACCGAACAACGCGCCGAGATAGCCGAAGACCACTCCGCTGGCGCCGATGTGGTTCCCGCCTCCGGCAAGCAACCAGGTGAGCGCGCCGCCGGCCGCGGCGCAGGTGCCGGTGACGATGAGCCATCGGTCAAGCCCTCTGACCGCCACCAGGCCGCCGAGTACGACGAAGGGGATGGTGTTGGAGACCAGATGGAGGAACCCGCCGTGGAGGAACGGTGCCCAGAGGATGCCATCGAGGCCGTCGAGGCGACGCGGATGGATACCACCACCCTGGAGTCGGCTGGACAGCGCGACCGTGTCGACGATCTCGGTCGCCCACATGACGACGATGCACAGTCCGATCAGTCCGAATGCCGAGGTGAACACCTTGGTGGTGTCGAACCGCGGACGGGAGCGAGTCGGCTCGTCGTGCATCCAGTCGCGGTCAGCCATGGGCTGATCTCATCGACCCTTCCAGATCGGTGAGCGTTTCTCGGCGAAGGACTGTCGTCCCTCGGTGGCGTCCTCGGACTGGTTGGCCACCAGGCGCATGGTCTCGCCGAAGCGGACCGACTCCGTCCAACCCATGTCGGCGGTACGGGTTGCGACCTCTTTCACCACTCGAGTGGCGAGCGGGGCCGAGTGGCACAGCCGGTCGGCGAGGGCGTTGGCCTCTGCCATCAACGAGTCGTGCCCAACCACCTTCCACACGAGGCCCATCTCCTTCGCCCGTTGTGCGTCGACCGGTTCGCCGATCATCAGGAGCTCCATGGCGTCGGCCCAATTGAGCCGGCGGGGGAGACGGATCGATCCGACGATCGTCGGCACGCCGATTCGGACCTCGGGAAAGGAGAAGGTGGCGCGATCGCTGGCGATGACGAAGTCGGCGAAGCTCACTCCGGTGAGGCCGTACCCGATGCAGGGGCCGTTGACGGCGGCGATCACGGGCTTGAACAACTCGAGCCCACTCTCGAATGAATTGACCGTCGGCTTCTCCCAGAAGGTTCCGGCAAAGGTGCCGGTGCTCCCGGCGCTGTCCTTGAGGTCGGCCCCCGCGCAGAAGGCTCGGCCAGTGCCGGTCATGATGGCGACCCACGCATCCTCGTCGTCGCGGAACCGCAGCCAGGCTTCGTTGAGACCGTTGCGCATGGCGCCGTTGAGCGCGTTGAGTCGCTCGGGGCGGTTGTAGGTGATGGTGACCACATGATCACGTTTGTCATAGAGAACAGGATCGGCTTCGGTGCTCACCCCGGCGAGGCTAGATCAGATCAGGGTCGGTGCCGGCGCAGGAAGTCGACAGCCAGCGGGTTCCACTGTTCGGCGTTCTGCGCGTTGACGGCATGAGAGGCGTCGACCTCGACGATCTCGATGTCGGGGATCAAGCGCGCGGTGTCGACCAGCGGGAGGAAGCGCTGCTCGCGCACACCGACGGTCAGCATCGTGGGGCGCGACACGAGGCGCAGCCGTTCACCGAGCGGGAGGTTGCGGTTCGTGAGCTCGAAGGAGCGAGCGACCCCCTCGGACTCGTGCCCATCGAACTCTGCGGCCAGGGCGAGCCTCGTACGCTCGGGGATGCTCCTGGAGCGTGACGGATTGATCCAGCTGTCTCGGACGGCCTCGACGCCGTTGGCCCGAATGTCGTTGGCCCGATCCATGACCATGGTTGCGTGTCGGTGCTCCCAGGCCACCGGATCGGAAAAGGCCGATGATGAGTTCGTGAGCACGAGGGCGAGCGCCCGGTCGGGGTGGGCCAGTGCGTAGTGCAGCATGATCGAGGCCCCCATCGACTGGCCGAGCAGGAACATCCGGTCGACCCCGAGTTCCTCGCGCAAGAGCTCGAACTGCTCGATGTAGCCGGCCGGTCCGTAGGCGTCGGGGTCCTCGGGTGTGGGGGAATTGCCGTGGCCCCACAGCTCGATCGACACCGGGCGACAGACGGCCGCCAGTGCGTCGAGGTTCTCGTTCCAGTAGGAACGGCTTCCGAGCGCCCCGTGGATCATCAGGCAGGGCGGCCCATCGCCGTCGTGGAGTTCCCAGCTGATTTCCAGTTCCGTCATCCGGCAAGGGTGGTGCTAGAACGCACATCATGGCCAGCCCACAATTCGAAAAGTTCCTCGTCCGCCTCTGGGCCGTCAAGCCGCCCGCAGGGGTCATCAACATCGAGTCGATGCGCCGCAACATGGACCGTGTCGGTGGTCGCCTTCCCGAGTCGGTCACCGGTACCCCCTCCCAGCTCGGTGGCGTGCCGGGCGAGTGGGTCGAGCGCGAAGATGCCGATCCCACGCGAGTGCTGCTGTATCTGCATGGCGGTGGCTATGTGGCCGGCTCGGTCGACTCGCACCGCAACCTCCTCGGTGCGCTGGCCAAGGCGACCGGGGTACGGATCTTCGCGCTCGACTATCGCCTTGCCCCCGAACACCCTCACCCGGCACAGGTCGACGATGCCGTGGCGGCCTATCGAGCGCTGATCGCGTCGACCGATGACGAAGGTCACGGTGTCGATCCGGCCAGGATCGCCATTGCCGGCGATTCCGCCGGTGGCGGGTTGACGGTGGCGACATTGCTGGCGCTCCGCGATGCCGGTGATCCCCTGCCGGCGTGCGCGGTCCCCATTTCGCCGCTGTTCGATCTGTCCGCCAGCGGCGAGTCGATGGTGACCCGGGCCGATGCCGATCCGATGGTGTCGCCCGCCGACGTCGCGGTGATGGGCCGCCTGTTCGTCGGCGATGATGGCGACCTCGACGATCCTCTGGCCTCGCCGCTGCAGGCCGACGTGTCCGGGCTCCCCCCGCTGCTCATTCACGTGGGCGACGCCGAGGTGTTGCTCGACGACTCGACGCGCATGACGGCCAAGGTCGAGGCTGCCGGTGGCGACGTGACCCTGAAGGTGTGGCCCGAGATGGTGCACGTCTGGCATTCCTCGGCAGGTTTCGTGCCGGAGTCGGACGAAGCCATCGACGAGATTGCAGCCTTCCTGGCGTCGCACCTCTGAGTCGGCGCGCTCGAGTCGGAGCGTTCAGGCCGGCGCCGCCAGTACGGGCGCCATGGCCGATCGGACCTGCACCTCGTCACCCACCGAGATGACGGTGCCCTCGGTTCCGATGGAGCAGCCGATGCCGAACAGCCCGTTCCCTTGCACGATCGGTTGCAGGGCTTCGGGAATACTCGGTGCCGACTCGCACCACCGGAACCGCCGCAGCGCCCTTGCCGGCTCGGAACCGCGGACGCCGGTGTCCTGATCGACCTGGGGGATGGCGCAGCGGGGCCAGGGCAGCCCCTGGCTGAGCGACGCCGCGCCGATGCGAAAATGCTGCCAGGTGTCCTCGACCCATGGCTCGTCGGTGTCGACGATCAGGTTGGGTCGAAAGCGTTCGATGCCGAAGGGTTCGGTTGCTCGCTCGTTCAGCCAAAGGTTCGAGGCGGTGTTGACCACCAGCACCGGTCCGACGTCGGGGAAAGCGACCACCCGCTTCCAGATGTCGAACTTCTCGGGCAAGGGACGCCACACATCGGGTGCTCCGCCGACCAGCACCGCGGGGACCCCGAGTACCTCGCTGAACCAGGTTGCGGCCACCTCGCCTGCATGGGTGGCCTCGATCCCGACACCGAACAGCGTGCGAGCAACGACGGACGGTCCATCGCCCGGGGCGGCCACCTCGATGGTCGATCGCCCCGGGGCGCTGATCCGCAGGCCCGAGTTGGGATCGGTCGGGTCGAGGGGCTCGGGCCGAATCGTGGCCAACACCGGGTGTTGCCGCTGGGTGAGGGGTGCGCCGTCGGCATCGATGACCTGCCACGTGCGATCGCCCTGGAGCCCGTAGGCCGTCACCACCGCGTTCGTGACCTCGATCCGTCCACAGGACTTGATCGGATGGAGATGGATCCCGGAGAGCACGCCGTCGGACATGGGCGAAACCCTACCGCGTCACGTTCACCGAGGACTCCGGGCCGAACGGAGCTGCACCAGGGCGGCCAGTTGCTTCTCGATCAGGACTCCGGCGTCGAGGGGCAGGTCGCCGGCGGCCCGCAGTGCGCGCCGCGCTGCGGCAACCGCTCGTGGGTCGAGGGCGGCCAGTCGGTCGGCCAACGCTCGGGCGTGGGTGTCGACATCGTCGACCACCCAGTTCACCACGCCGCACTGTTCGGCTTCGGCCGCGTCGATGGTGATGGCCGAGGCCACCAGCGGCAGCGAGGCATGGGGTCCGAGCGCCCGAGTGAGGCTCTGCGTCCCCCCGGCTGCGGGCAGCATGCCGAGCTTGGTCTCGGGGAGGCCGAGGCGGGTGTCGTCGGCCGCGACGCGAAGGTCGCACAGCATCGCCATCTCCATGCCGCTGCCCACGGCCACGCCGCGCAAGGCAGCGATCGTCGGGACGCGGAGATCCCACAGCGGGCCCCACGGATCTCGATCCCAGCGGATGCGACGGGCCTCGAAGATGGACGCGGCCGTACCGAATTCGCTGAGGTCGGCGCCGGCGCTGAAGTGCCTTCCGGCCGAACGAAGAATCATGACTCGCACGTCAGGCACGTCGCCGACCGCGGCGATGGCCTCGATCAGATCGTCTCGCATCTCGAGGTCGAAGATGTTGAGTGGCGGCGAATCGAGTGAAACCACCGCCACCGGACCGTCGAACTCGAGGTGAACGGTCATGCGCCTGTCCCCTCGGCGGCCACCAGCACCCCGGCATCGACCAGTGGGACCTCCACGTGCGCTCCCGACCCGGCGCAGACCAGGGCAGCGATGGCCGCCCGATAGCCGGTGAGGGGGTCGGGGTAGGCGACGGCCGTGGCCTTGGCGGTGCCGGACAGAGCATCGATCCCCAGACCGCAGATGGCGTGGATACCCGAGCCGTAGGCCAACCAGTCGGCCTCGGGGACCCCGAGAGGGAACCCGACGATCGACACCGTGGACAGCTTCGGGTTGAGTCGGGCGATGGTGTGGGCGTCGTAGCCCAGGTTCGGCAGGACCCGCCGGGAGAACGATGTGACCAGCACGTCGGCCCATCGGAGCAGCTGCTCGAATCGCCCCCGGTCGGATCCGACGCGCAGATCGAGGTCGACGATCTCCTTGTGTCCGTTGAGGTGGGCGTACAGATGGGGTCGTTCGCGGAATCCGTCCGGGCGGCAATCCGGGTCGAGCTTCAACACGGTGGCGCCGTGGTCGGCCAACAGGGCAGTGGCGAACGGGCCGGCCCACAGCGACGACAGGTTGAGCACCTTCAGCCCCCACGCCGAGCGCCGGCCCGCTGCGTCGTCGGCCTTGGCCCCGACCCCGGTCCCGAATGCCGGTGGGGGAACGCGGTAGCCGCCGGAGCGGTAG
>JAHECQ010000160.1 GCA_024641625.1 Acidimicrobiales bacterium
CGACCACCGCCCCTGCGGTCA
The DNA here is from genome assembly GCA_024641625.1 of Acidimicrobiales bacterium. Classification (GTDB taxonomy): domain Bacteria; phylum Actinomycetota; class Acidimicrobiia; order Acidimicrobiales; family SZUA-35; genus JAHECQ01. The sequence goes on from JAHECQ010000160.1 coordinate 22, forward strand.
CGGCTGCGCCGACCACGGCCCCTGCGGTCACGGCTGCGCCGACCACGGCCCCTCCGAGCACCGCAGCGCCGACCACCGCCCCTCCCACAACTGCGGCCAGCGGCGGGTGATGTGCGTTCGCTGACCTTTCGGGCAATGGGGAGCCCGTGCCGCCTGGTGGTCGACGGCGGTGGCCAAGACGCCATCGATGCAGCCAAGGATCTGGTGGACGACCTCGAACGGCAGTGGAGTCGCTTTCACCCCACCAGCGAGGTGTCGCAGGTCAATGCCAATGCCGGTCATTTCTCGATCGTCTCACGCAATACGTTCGAGTTGGTGAGCCGCGCCGTCGATGCCCGACTCTTGACCCGCGGCCGATTCAATCCCCTGATGCTCGGTCAACTGTGTGCCCTGGGATACGACCGGTCGTGGCAGGACGGTCAGCCCATGGCCGCACGTCGCCACCCCATCGAGCGGGTACCTGGCTGTCTCGAACCGATTGACCTCGTGCCCGAGGCGCTGGCTGTCCGAATCCCCACCGGAACCGCATTCGATCCCGGCGGCATCGGCAAGGGGCTGGCGGTCGACATCGTGACCGACTTCCTCCTGCGTCAGGGTGCGACGACGACATCGGTGGAACTGGGTGGCGACCTGCGAGTCACCGGCGATCCCTGGTTCGGTGACACCTGGCGCATTGGTGTTGCCGATCCGATCGGGACCGGGGGTGAGATCGCCGTGTTCCGACCCAGCGAGGGGGCCGTGGCCACGAGTAGTCGTTTGCGTCGACGTTGGCTGAGCGAACAAGGCGAAGTCCACCATCTGCTCGACCCCCTCACCGGCGCTCCCGCCACCACCGACGTCGTCGCCGTGACCACCTGCTCGGCCTCGGCCTGGTGGGCGGAGGTCGTCGCCAAGGTCGTGCTCATCGAGGGGTCCTTCGGCGCGCTCGCGCTGCTCGATGCCCTGGGGACTCCAGGATTGATCGTGACGGCCGATGGACAGGTGCAGACAAGTGCGCCGGTGGCTGAGCCGGCTGGTCGAGAACGAGAGGCCGTGTCGGCATGAGCGAACAGATCTGGTGGTTCGTTGCACGCTCCGGGGGAATCGTTGCCTGGGGACTGGTCACCCTCTCGGTGTGCTGGGGGCTCTTCCTTTCGACCAAGGCCGTGGCCAAGGCCAGCCAGCCGGCCCGACTGCTCGACCTGCACCGCTTCCTCGGAGGATTGTCCGTCGTCTTCACGGCCATTCACGTGGCCGGACTGGTGGCGGACAGTTATGTGGCCTTCAGCTGGCTGGACATCCTCGTCCCCTGGGCGGCCGGCTGGAAACCCACCGCGGTCGCCTGGGGTGTCGTTGCCATGTATCTGCTCGTTGCCGTCGAGGTCACCTCGCTGTTGATGAAGCGGCTGCCCCGCTCGCTCTGGCGTCAGGTGCACCGGGCAAGCTTCGGCCTCTACTTCTTCGCCACGATCCACGGCGTCCAAGCCGGCAGCGACACGCTGAATGTCTGGTATCGCATGAGCATGCTCGCCTCGGTCAACATCGTCGCCTTCCTCAGCATCGTGCTGATTCTGGCCCACAAGAAGAAGGGCGCAGTCGCGCCGGTCCCCATCTCGACCGGGCGAGGGGCCGAGCCATCGGCCCCATTGGTGTCGGTCGAGTAGGTCCCAGCACGTCGTTCAGGCGAGGGACTCGTCGAACAAGTCGACCATCGCGGCCCACGAGCGGACGTTGGTGGCCTCGTGATAGGCGATGCCGGGTACGCCCATCGAGCTCGCCTCGGGATTGGTGAAACTGTGTGCGGCGCCGCCGTAGAGGTTCATTCGCCAATCGACGCCGGCGTCGCGCATCTCGGTCTCGAAGGCGGCGCGTTGATCGGGTGGAACCAGCGGATCCTCGGTTCCGATGCACACCAGGATCTTGCCCGTCACGTCGGAGGCGTCCTGTGGGCGGGTGGTCGACAGTCCCGAGTGGAAGCCCACCACGGCCTTCAGGTCGGCGCCTCCCCGCGCCAGCTCCAACGACATCGTGCCACCGAAGCAGTAGCCGATGGCGGCCAGGCGTGAGGTGTCGACGCGTTCCTGGGCGGTGAGGATGTCGAGACCGGCTTGACCCAATGCTCGGGTCTTGAACGGGTCAGCCATGAGAGGGCCCAGGCGGGCCATGACGTCAGGCATGCCGGAAAGGATCTCGCCGTTGCCGATGTAGTCCAGAGCAAAGGCGACATAGCCGAGTTCGTCGGCGATTCGTCTCGTCACGTTCTTGACGTGGGTACCGAGACCCGGACCCTCGTGACAGACGAGCACCCCGGGGCGTTTGTCGTTGCCGTCGGGCGTGGCCAGCAGGCCGACGGCCGTCATGTCCTGAACCTGATACTCGATCACTTCGGTTGCCATTGGTGGTCCCCCTTGTTGGCTCTGGACCGCATCCTGACACGAAGTGGGACCGAGGGTCAGGCCCAGCCCTCGCTCAGCGGCACCCAATGGAAGATCTTGAAGTCGCGGCGAGCGAACCGCCAGCGGCCATCCACCTTGCGGTAGGTGTCGAAGTAGTGTCCGGCCACCGTGATGGCTTGACCCTTGTTCACCATGCGGATTTCGACGCCGCAGCGCCCGGTTGCATCATCGCCGTTCACCTCGATGATGTGGTTCTGGATGTACGGCTTGGGGGTGACTCCGGCGGCGGCGCCGTCATACAGTGCCCGAAGTCCTTGTTGTCCTGCCCATTCCCGATCCCGCATGCTGAAGACACCGTCGGTGCAGAACAGATCGATGATGCCCGCTGCATCGCCCTCGGCCACTGCGAAGCAGTACTTGGCCGTCAGCTCGCGAATCTCGTCCTTGGCCTCGAGCACGGCCAGCCGATCGAGGTCGGTCATCGTTCACTCCGGGCTGGTGCGCAAGGGCCGCCGAGCTCGGTCGAGGACCTTGTGGTCGGCGCGCTCGTGGTCGGCGTGCCCTTCCCCTGGAGCATGGCGCAGAACTCTTGTTCGGTCACGGTTGACAACCCTCCTGGTTCGGATGCTCCGACGAGCGTAGTCCGCATCCAATCCCGCGGCCGATGCCGGCGCCACCGACGCGTTCGAAGACCGGCCCCGATCAGCGGCCGACGGCACCTCGTTCGCGAAGCCCGGCGATGTCCTGGTCGTCGAGGCCCCAGGCCGCCAGGGTCCCGTCGGGATCGTCGAGCAGCACCTTGCCCGGCGTGGCCTGGGCCGGGGTGCGACTGAAGCGGGGTGATGGGGCCGGCGCAGTGGCACCATCGAGCTCGATGAAGGCATGCCGGGCCCGATTGTGAGGATGCTCGACCGCCTCGGGAAGACTGAGCACCGGTGCGAAGCATGCGTCGGTTCCCTCGAGCAGCTCGGTCCACTCGTCTCGTGTCCTGGTACGGAACGCCGCCTCCATTCGTTGGCGGAGCTCAGGCCACCGCGCCCGATCATGTTGGGCGGGCAGGCCCGCCTCGTCCAGTCCCATGCGGGTGATGAGCTCGGCGTAGAATTTTCCCTCGGCCGCAGCGACCGAGACGTACTTGCCGTCGCTGGTCTCATAGACGCCGTAGTAGGGCGCGGCGCCATCGAGCACGTTGTCGCCTCGTCGATCACTCCACAGGCCGCTGGCACGGAACCCATGAATGTAGGTCATCAACGATGACACCCCGTCGGTCATGGCGGCATCGACCACCTGGCCCTGCCCTGACCCCCTGGCTTCGAGCAATGCACAGACGATTCCGAAGGCCAACAACATCCCACCCCCGGCGAAGTCACCGAGCAGATTGAGCGGCACCGGAGGAGGACGGTCGGGATCACCGAGCGTGTGGAGTGCGCCGGTGAGCGCGAGGTAGTTGAGGTCGTGGCCGGCGGCAAGGGCGAGCGGTCCGTCCTGCCCCCAGCCGGTGACCCGTCCGTAGACCAGGGCCGGATTGAGCGCCAGGCAATCGTCGGGGCCGAAACCCAGACGCTCCATGACCCCCGGCCGGTAGCTCTCGATGAGGCCATCGGCCCGGCCGATCAGCCGGCTCAGTGCGGCGCGTCCGCCGTCGGTCTTGATGTCGAGCGCGATCGAGTCACGGCTGCGGTTCAACAGATTGACGCTGATGTTGGCGTTCGACTCCATCGGTTCGGGCCGATCGATCCTCAGCACGTCGGCGCCCAGATCGGCCAGCATCATCGCCGCATGGGGTCCCGGCGCCAGGCTGGCCATCTCGATGATACGAATGCCGTGAAGGGGTCCCATTGGTCGCTTCATAGTCGAGGCGGCTCCCGATCACCCAACCGATCGACCTCTCCGAGAGGGGATGGGTGGGGCATCGACAACTCGATGGCCATGGCCGCGGTCCAGGAGAAGGTCGATCCGCCGAGACCTGCGCCAGTGAGGGGGTCGTAGTACTCGGCAAAGCCGCTGCGCTCGAGCAAACTCCTGCTCGACCCGGCGATCCGATCGGCCAGATCATCTCGGCCCGTTCGCCGAAGACCCATGGCCAACAGGTGGTTGGTGATCAACCAGGTGGGACCTCGCCAGTAGCGCTGAGGGTCGAACCCCGCGTCGGCCGGGTGTTGTGAGGCAACACCGAAGGGGGCGAGCTGCAGCCATTCCTCGATCTGCGTACACAGATGGTGGAGTCGGACATCGTCGCGATCGAGCACCAGTACCGGTAGCAGTCCGCCGATGCTGGCGTTGTCAACGAGCAGGTTGGACCGCCGGTCGCGACAGACGAACTGTCCACGGTCCGGACTCCACAACTCCGACAGCGCATCGAGGCCGATGGCTGCCCGGCGAGCCGCCTCGTCGCCGATCTCGGGATGTCCCACTGCGGGACCCAGTCGGGCCAATGCCCGATCCGATGCCAGGAGGATGGCGTTGAACCCGGGGTCGACGACCCTGAACGGTGAGGCGTCGTGAAGCGCTGCCGCATCCCAACCCAGGCCCCGAAAGAGAACAACGAGCGCAATGTATCGGTCGTAATCGTCGTCGGTCGGACGTTCGGCCTCGGCGACAACGGTGGTGTCTCGCCGTTCGTACGCCGGCAGGTCGGTGATCGGGACCGACGCGAGGGCCCGGTCGAAGTCGACCGAGTTGTCTCTTCCGGCTTCCCATGGATGCAGGATCGAGACCAGGCCGGTTGCCTGTGGGTCCCGGGCGAGTCCGAACCAACGGTGCCAACGGTTGACCGCTTCGACGAGTGCTCGACACCGCAATCGAGCCGAGTCATCCTGGCTGGACCTGGACCACAGCTGTTCGAGGACCAGACCGAGGACGGGAGGTTGGGTGATGCCCGATGTGGGTGTCCCCGCAGGGCTCGAGCATTCGGTGCCCCAGAACGATGGGCCCGGAAAGTAACCGTCGTGGTCGGTGTGGAAGACGATGTGCGGGATCATCCCGTCGGTCCATTGATGACGAGTGAGCGTCTCGAGTTCGCGCCATGCTCGGTCCTCGCCCTCGGACGGGCTGCCCACGGTCTGCAGCGCCAGGGCGACGAAGCACGAGTCCCAATTCCATTGAAACGGGTAGAGGAGGCCAGAGGGCACGGTGTAGGTCACGCGGTCGTTGGCGGCCAGCACCGAGAGCGCTCGTGCCCGCAGGCCGCGGTTCACGACACGCCCGATCTCGTCAGTCGACGTTGGCTCGATGGCCCGACCGGGCCACCGGCGCCCGCCTCCCATTTGAGTGCGGGGGTCCCGGCGCGGCAGGCTGCGGTGGGATCAGGTCGATCCGCCGTGGAGGTAACGCCGTGTCGTATCCGCTCGAGGGCATACGAGTGCTCGATCTCACGCGGGCTTTGTCCGGTCCCTACGCCACACGCATGTTGTCCGACCTCGGGGCCGACGTGGTGAAGGTCGAGCCTCCCACCGGGGACATCACACGGGCCTACGGCAGCCGCATCGGCAATCTGTCCAGCCATTACACCCAACACAATGCGGGCAAACGGAACATCTGCGTCGACCTCGGTGCCGAGGGCGCCTCGGCGCTTCTCCTCGAACTGACCGACGCAGCTGACGTGCTCATCGAGAACTTCCGTCCCGGTGTCATGGACCGCCATGGTCTCGGCTGGGCGACGTTGCATGCTCGCAATCCGAAACTGATCATGTTGTCGATCAGCGGCTTCGGCCAGGATGGCCCCGAGCGAGATCGTGCTGCGTATGCACCGGTGCTCCATGCGGAGACCGGTCTGATCAGTCGATTCGCCGAGCTGCACGGCCGTACCCCGGTGGACTTCCCGTTGTCCATTGCCGACACCACCGCTGCGGTACACGGGGTGATCGGCGTGCTGTCGGCCATCGTGATGGCGCAACGAACCGGGACGGGTCAGCACATCGATCTGTCCATGATCAACGCTCAGTTCTACCACGACGACTTCCTGTCGATGGTGATCAACGGTGACCGACCGTCAGCGGGAAGCGGCGACATCTGGGAGGTCGAAGGCGGCCAACTCCTGATCGCCACCCCGCTGCATCACCTGTGGCGAACGTTGGCGCCAACGGCCGGCCTCGAGGACCCCGGCGACGAGGAAGGGCGCCGTCGAGCCCTCGCGGCCTACCTGGCGTCCCTGCCGAGTTGGGATGCCGTGACCGCAGTCCTCGACGCGGTGAACCTGGCGTGGGGTCGAGTGAGGCACTGGCAGGAGGCCGTGCACACCAGTCCCAGTACCAAACCTCGTGAGATCCTCGCCGACATCGACGACCGGGTCGGCGGGACCCGACTGACCACCCAGTCGCCCTACCGTTTCAGCGCTGCCGAGTCGGGCGTTCGAGGCCCCGCCCCCTATCGGGGAGAGCACAATGCCGAGGTTCTCGACGAGTGGTTGGGTCGACCCGCCGAAGATGTCGCGGTGCTCACCGAGGCCGGGGTGCTCACCGCGCAGGAACGACCCTCCGCTCAGGAGTGACGGTGCTCACCGAGGCCGGGGTGCTCACCGCGCAGGAACGACCCTCCGCTCAGGAGTGACGGTGCTCACCGAGGCCGGGGTGCTCACACCAGTTCGCTGAAGAACGCCCGAAGCTCCGACACCACGTCGTCGGGACGTTCCGCCGGGGCGAAATGGCCTCCGTGGGGAAAGACCGTCCATCGATGCAGGTTGGTCTGTGTCTCGGCCACCGAACGGGGCAGGAACATGAGCTCCTTGGCGAAGACGGCAAACCCGGTTGGCGCCTCGATGATCGGGGTGCGGTCGTGGGCGAGCGCCTGGGGGCCTCGGAACTGCTCGGCATAGAGGCGAATCGAAGAGGCGAACGATGAGTTGAACCAGTAGAGGGACGCGAGCGTGCAGAGATCGTCGGCCCCGAAGACCTCGAGCGCGTCACCATCGCACCACAGCTGTCGCCGCCACCACAGCCAGGACGCCATACCCACGGGCGAGTCGGCCATGGCGTACGCAAAGGTCTGCGGGTCACGACGGTGAACGGCCACGTGCGATTCGACCTTGGGCTTCATCTGGCGCGCTCGGTCGAGCATCCATTGTTCATCCGGTGCGAACTGATCGGCAGTGGGGGCGTAGCGCCCGAACAGACGGGGAATGACCGGCATCGTGAGGAAGACCCCGATGAGGTGTTCGGCGTGCGCGTGGCCGAGTTGGCCGGTGACGAACGCCCCCCAGTCCCCTCCCTGGGCACCGAAGCGGTCGTAGCCGAGAACGTCCCGCATCAGCTTCACCCAGAGTTCGGCGATGCGGGTGATGTCGATGCCGGTGGAGCGCAGCGGTACCGAGAAGCCATAGCCGGGAAGCGACGGCACGATGACGTCGAAACTCTGTGCGGGGTCGCCGCCGGTGGAGGCAGGATCGGCCAACTGCGCAGCGACCTTGCGAAGGTCCCAGAACGTCCAGGGCCATCCGTGGGTCAGGATGATCGGGATCGGGTTCGGACCCTTGCCGGCGACGCGCAGGTAGTGGATCGGAACGCCGTCGATCTCGACCCGGTAGTGGTCGCCGGTGTTCATGGCCGCTTCGGTCGCCCGCCAGTCATAGTCGTGACGCCAATGGTTGACGAGGCCCTCGACGTACTCCCGGGGAGCGCCGTAGCGGGCCTCGGGGTTGCCGGGGTCGGCCGGCCATCGTACGTTGTCGAGCCGACGATGGAGGTCGTCGATGTCTGCCTGGGGGATGTCGATGGTCAGGGGCTCTGGTTGGTACATGGATCGCTCAGCTCAGGAGGTAGTCGACGAGGGTGGCCGCCTTGGGCGGATTGGTGCGGTTCTCGATGCTGCGATGCCGCTCGGCCACCGGTTCCACGAATTGGTCGTCGGTGAAGATCCAGAACTGCTGGGCCCGAATGGCATCGATCACGAGTTCGGCGACCTCGGCCGGGGGCTTGCGTTGGGCCATGAGTTCGCGAGCCATGACCCGCTCCTGCTCGCTCATGATGGGCCGGTCCGACAGCGGTCGCGTGAGGTGCTCGGGGCGGTTCCGGTCGGCGTCGATGAGATTGGTGGCCACGAATCCGGGGCACAGCACCGAGATGCCGACACTGGAACCGGCGTGGGTCAGTTCGTGGAGGATCGTTTCCGACAGCGTGACAACGGCATGCTTCGAGACGTTGTAGGGGGCCATGAAGGGCAAAC
>JAHECQ010000161.1:0-1114 GCA_024641625.1 Acidimicrobiales bacterium
GCTACGACGTCGACCGGATCGCCGACCTCGTCGTTGCCGGTGCCATCGGTTGACTCGACGGCCTTCGAGCCCGAACGGTCAGGCTCGGACCGAGGTACCGAACGTGATGCCGGGGTAGCCCTGTTCCTCCATGACGGCCATGCGCTGCCGGAACTTGGCGAGGCTGCCGGCATACGGCAAGTACTCCTTTGCCTTGCCGGGGATGTTGGCACCGCGGAACCACGACTTCTCGGCGATGAGCGCTATCTCGGCCGCCTCGTGCACCTCCACGGTCCACGCTGCGCAAGCAGCCTCGTCCGGTGCGATGTAGGTGCGCCGGTTCGTCCGTGCGTACTCGAGCAAGCCGGTGATGTAGTCGACCATGATCTCGGTGGCCCGAGGGAAGTTGCCGGCAATCAGATGGGGGCCACCGGCCATGAAGAAATTGGGGAAACCGGGCGCCATGGCACCCAGGTAGGTGACCACACCCTGGGCCCACTGGTCCCGCAACACACGGCCGTCCTCACCGACGATGTTCATGCGGGTGAGCGCACCCGTGAACCCGTCGAACCCGGTAGCCCAAACGATGATGTCGAACGCCCGCTCAGCGTCACTGGTCTCGATGCCGGCCTCGGTGATGGTGACGATCGGGGTCTCGTTGAGATCGATCAATTGCACGTTGGACTGGTTGTAGGCCTCGTAGTAGAAGGTCTCCATCGGCGGGCGCCGCATGCCGAACCCGTGGTCGGTCGGGATCAGCTTCTCTGCGACCACCGGATCGTTCACCCGAGTACGGATCTTCTCGGCGATGAACTCGGAGAAGTCGGCGTTGGCTTCGCGGTTGGTCATCATGTCGCGGTAGTTGCTGATGAGCTTGGAGAAGCCCTTCTGGTGGTAGAGCTTCTCGTAGAGCGCCCAGCGCTCTTGCTTGGACTCGTCGAAGGTGTGCTTGCGGGATGCCTTGTGGACGAAGCCGGCGAAGGAATTCATGCACGAGTCATAGATCTGGGCGTAGGTGGCCTTGATCTCGGCCTGCTCCTCCTCGGTGATCTTCCCGTTGTTGAGCGGCGAGTTCCAGTTCGGCGTGCGCTGGTACACCACCAGCTCGGCGACATCCCTGGCGATCTCGGGGATG
>JAHECQ010000161.1:1124-8506 GCA_024641625.1 Acidimicrobiales bacterium
TGCCGATCACCGCCACCCTCTTGCCGGCGAAGTCGACCGGATCCTTGGGCCACTGGCCCGTGTGGTAGGCGTCGCCCTGGTACCGCTCCCGCCCGGGGATCGAAGGCCAGTACGGAACCGACAATACACCGGTGGCCGACACCACGAAACGAGAACGAAGCTGCGTCCCGTCCTCGGTGGTCAGGGTCCAGGTGGCGGTGGTCTCGTCGAAGGTGACCGAGACGATACGGACGCCGAACTGCATGAGGTCGCGCAAGCCCAGCTTGTCGGCTGCGAAGTTCACATACGCTTCGGTCTCGGCCTGACCGGCGAAGTGCTCCGACCAGTTCCACTCAGCCAGCAGCTCAGGCGAGAAGAAGTACCCGTAGGAGTAACTCTCCGAGTCGAAGCGGGCGCCCGGATAACGGTTCCAGTACCAGGTTCCACCGACGTTGCTGCCGGCCTCCACCAGCCGCACGTCGAAACCCGCCTCGCGCAGCAGATGCAGCTGGTAGATGCCGGTAACCCCAGCGCCGATGATGATGACGTCGGCGTCGAGGTCCGCAACCTCCACGCCCACCGGCGGCAAGCCCTGCTCAGTGGCCATGTTCGTCGATCTCCCCTGGGCCGGCCGGTCCCTGCGACCCGGCCCAAGACCCGACGTTACGCGTTCCCATCACACGGTGCCAGAAACGACTGAACCGAGGCCGGCGCGGCGCGCCTCCGCGCACACAATTCTGACGCGGATCGGGACATCTGTCCGATGTGCTCGGGACATCCCGGGGTCCACGCTTGTCGGATCCGGCGCACTATCGCGCCGAGCGATGAGGAGGTTCGATCATGGTTCGAGTGCAGCGACGAGGAACGGCCCTGCAGACCCTGTTCCTCAGCGAGAAGACGGTCCGGAACTACGTCTCGATGGTGCTCGTCAAGCTCGGCGTCACGAGCAGAACAGCTGCCGCCCTGGCCGCGCGTGACGCTGGGCTGTAGCTCGGGCGACGGCTCAGAACAGGGGGATCGACTCCCCGACGGTGCTGTTCGGATCGTGGGCAGGATCGTCCACCGGCAATGTCCCCTCGAACCAAGGGTCGAGCTTCCAGTCCGGGACGGGTGGCTCATGGGAGGACGAAGGCACGAATGGGGACCGATCGACCAACTCGTACTGGTGTACGTAGCGCCGGCAGTTGGCGAAGACCGCTGTTGGTGTCACACGGACGACGAACCTGGCTCCCGGATAGGTGCCGATCAACGGATCGTCGAACTCGACACTGGCCGTTCCATTCAGCCGGAGTCGGGTTCCCGTGGCCAGGTCGATGAACAGCATCCCGACTTGAGGGTTGATGGTGAGGTTGCCGATGCTGAGGAACATGCCGTTCCCGTCATAGACGGGGAACACGACCGTCTTCGGATCGACCACCCGCACGAAGCCAGGATCCCCGCCCTTGTACGAGCACTCGGGCGAAGCGTTCTCGCCGGCAGTCGCGAGGAAGAACATGTCACGCGCCTCGATGAAGTCCCGGTGCGCGTCGGAGATCTCGGTCGCGGCGGCCTCCGAAAGACGATCGGCGAGTCGCCGGGAATCGAAGCGGTCCTGCAGCTCACGCTGCCCATCGTGGTAGTCCTGGCCCATCTCGTGCACCCCGTTCAACGGTCTCCACCTCTGCAGGCCGCAAGGTGGTGTTCTTGCCACTCGATCGTAGCGGCCGGCCCCGGACCAGGCGGCCGCCGGCAGGGCGTCTTGGACACTGACCTCCAAGTTGGTGAGCGTGACTCCGGCTCGAGCCCCCCAGGGTCTGACAGCTCAGCTGCTGAGTGGCACCGGCTCCTGATCGGACCGGAACACGAAGGCCTCCAACGGCCGGCCGGCTTCATAGGCCTGCAGGAGCTGTTCGGGGTCGAAGGGCTCGCCGATCGGGTTGGCCTCGAAGGCCGGGCCGGCCATGAACTCGGCGGCCGCGTCCGGATCGAGAACGTCGATCTGGAACTCGAGGAGATTCCCGTCGGGATCGGCGTAGTACATGGAGAGCGTGAGCCCGTGCTTGACCGGCCGCACAGGTTCGATGCCCCCGGCCTTGAGGCGCTTGTAGAGCCCGACCAGTTCGCCGAGGTCACTCCAGGTGTAGGCCAGATGATTGACACCGACTCCACGCCCCAGCCTCGGCTCGGCTGAATCGTCGGGCGCAGGCCCCAGGTTGCGGAAGGCGAACCGGTGGTGCTCGTCGTCGTAGGTCATGAACGTCAGCGTGTCGTCGCCGTGTTGGATCCGAGCATCGAACACGTTCGCGTACCAGTCGATCATCTCCTGGTAACGGTGGGTGTTGTAGACGACGTGGGCGAACTTCGTCGGTGCGGTCATTGGATTTGGCTCCCTGGGGTCTGGTCGGTCGGTTGGCTGGTGACTGCCGGCTGTTCAGCCGCGTGGGCGAGGATCAGGCGGCCCATTTCGAGTGGTTCGTCCTCGAAACGAGCCTGTGGGTGGACCGTGGCGGCCATCGTGTCGCGGAAGACCCGTTCGAACGGGTACTTCTTGAACACCACGGCTGGCCCGATCAGGTTGTAGAGACTCAGCACGGCCTGCTGGATCTGTTGGCCGGTACGGGCGACGTCGAACAGGTTGGCCACCGTCTCTGCGGTCAGCTCGTCGCCGGCGGTCACGGTCTCGACCGCGGTCCGGTACGCAGACTCGAGCCTCGAACGGCAACTGTTGACAATGGCCTGAGCCTGACCGAGACGCTCTTGGGTGCGGGGGTCGTCGGTGAGCAGGCCGGTGCCGTAGCTTCGTTTCTTTCCCTGCAACATCTCGGCACAGACGTCGATCGCACTCTGCCCGAACCCGATCGAAATCGAGTTGATGGCGAAGGTGGCAACAACCCAGAACGGCAACCCGCCACGTGAACGACTGAAACTCGAGACCCGATGATCGGGGACGAACACCTGATCGAATCGGATGCTTCGCGAGGCGGTGCCCCGCAATCCGATCGACTGCCAGTCGTCGAGACAGACCCCGTCGGCGATGGGCACCAGGAACCCGAGGTGATCGTCATTGCCGGCCAGGTCGGGACCGCGAGCACCGACGGTGACCCAGCGGGCGTTCAGGCAGCCCGATGACGTGGGCCACGTGCCACTGACGACGTAGCCACCTTCGACCCTGCGGCATGATCCGGCCGGGACGTAGGAGGACGAGATCAGGGCTGTGTCGTCCTCACCCCAGACGTCGTGCTCCGCCTCCGGAGTGGACAGCCCGCCCTGGTGCGCGCCCAGCACGAGCATCACCCAGGCTGCGCTGCCGCTGCTGCCGCCCCGCGAGATCTCCATGACGACTCGGAAGAACGTGAGGAGGTCGAGCCCGTACCCGCCCCACCGCCGGGGCTGAACGATCTTGAACAACCCAGCCGCCCTCATCGCATCGATGACATCGTCGGGCACGGAACCGGCCAGCTCGATCTCCCCTGCCCGCTCACGCAACATCGGGATCAACGCCCGGGCCCGGTCGAGCAGTTGTGCCTCGGTGGGGACAACTGTGTCGCCCAGCCGGACCGAATCCCGCGCAGTCGTGATCATGTCGACTGCTTTGCGGCCGGTCTCCTCCGACGTGCGGATGACGCTCTCATTTCCGCCCCTTCTTCACCGTCGGCCCGCCGGCTTCTCGCCACGCGGGCATCCCACCGGAGAGCTGGGCGACGTTGGTGATGCCGATGTCGACCAGCGCCTTGGCCGCCAGCGCCGAACGGGGGTTGCCATTGCAGAACAGGACGTAGGTCTTGTCCTTGTCGCCATAGATCTCGCGGTGATAGGGGCTCTGTGGGTCAAACCAGAATTCGATCATGCCGCGCGGTGCATGGTGTGAGCCCTCGATCGTGTCGCTCTGCTCCACCTCACGAATATCGCGGACATCGACGAAGACGAGTCCCTCGTCGTCCTTGCGTGCAACCGCCTCCTCGCCTGTCATCGTGACGATCTCCGTCAAGGCCTGCTCGGCCCTCTGCATGATGCCCACCACTACCTCGCTTCCAAGAACGATGGACTCGACCAATCAGGTAGGTGTCCACTGGGGGAGATGAACGGTCCCGAACTCGTCGGAACGTTCCTGCCAAAGCGCATGGACCGGCATCCCGACGCGGATGTCGTCCATCTCGATGTCGAAGAGATTGCCGAGCACTCGAATGTCGGGATGGTCGTCGAGCGCGACCAGCACGACGGCGTAGGGAACCGAGTCGGCCAACAACTTGTTGACGGGGTAGTGCACGACGGTGAACGAGTAGATCGAACCGGTCGGGGCCAACTCGGTGCTGGTGAACCTCATGGCGCCGCAGCGGTGGCAGATCTCCTCCGGCGGGTGCTGCAGGGCTGCGCAGTCGGCGCACGTCTGCACCCGCAGTGCTCCGCTCTCGAACCACTCACGGTTCAGGTCGGTGACACCGGGCAATGTCCAATTCTCGGGCATCGAAGCCATGGTCACACCTTGCCGAACAGAACGGCCGAACCCGGCGCGTAGCCAGGCCCGGACACTGACAGGGACAGTTCGGCGCCGTCGACCTGACAGGTCGATTCGCCCCGAATCTGGCGGACGGCCTCGACCACATTGCCGAACCCGTGGATGTAGGCCTCGCCGAGGTTCCCGCCACTGGTGTTGATGGGCAGGCGACCCTTCCACTGGATGGCTCTGTCGGCAACGAACTCATTGAGGCCTTCCGGCGGGCAGAAGCCCATCTCGGCGATGGCCATGAGCACCGGGCCGGTGAAGTTCTCGTAGAACTGCGCAACCGGAATGTCTGTCGGAGTGACGCCCGATCGATCCCAGAGCTGGCGAGCCACGTGGGCATAGTGGGCGGTCGGGAAATCGATCTCGGTGAAGGCAGCCCCGCCATCGCGGTGACCGAGCCCTTGGGCGGCGGCCACGATGGCGACGGGTTCCTTGGCGCAGTCCTTCGCCCGTTCGGCCGACGTCACGACGATGGCGGCGGCGCCATCGTTCTCGGGACAGCAGTCATAGACGTGGAACGGCCGGGAGATCCAACGGGAATCGTGGTACTGCTCCCGGGTCAGCGGGGTGCCATAACGAATGGCCCGCGGATTGCGCTGCGCGTGGGCAAAGGACGCCAGGGCGACCTCGGCCAGGGACTCCTGGGTGACGCCGTGTTCGTGCATGTACCGCGTGGTCTGCATCGCGCAGATCTGAGCCGGCGACAGCATCCCATAGGGAGTGGTGAACGCCGAACTTCCCCCCGCTCGACGCTTGCGGGCGGCCTGTCCGTAACGACCGAACTGGCCCTGCGCCAACGATCGGAACACCACTACACACTCGGCGTAGCCCGCCGAGATGGCCATGTCGGCAAGAATGACCGCCGCTCCAGAACCGTTCCCCCCGCCGCCGAAGGTCTGACCGGTGAAAGCAAGATCACCGGCGCCCAATGCGTTGGACAACCGCACCGGCTCGTTGCGATCCATGTAGGAAGCGAAGCCATCGACATCGGACATCTGCAGACCGGCATCTTCGACCGCGTTGCGAATGGCGATGCAGGCGAGCTGGAACTCGCTCTCGGTTGCCCCACCTCGCTTGTAGTAGGGAGACTCGCCGACCCCGACGACCACCGCTCTTCCGTCCATCGACCGAACCTACCGCACCTCGCTGCCGCAGAGGGCAGCGAGGCTTCGATGAAAGGCCTGGAGTGCTGGTTCGTTCCGGCCGTACACCACGTGGGTCTGTGCTCGCGAGCCGAATCCCGCTTGGGCGGCCCGTGACACGGCGAAGTCCTCGTCGAGTACCGTGCCCATGAGCACCGCCCAATTGCGGTCCCAATGCTGTTGCTCCTCAGCGGTCTCGGTGGCCTTCGGTGCCAACAACGATGCCGTCATGATCGATCGACCGGGATCATCGCCGTGGGGATACATGCGCCACACCTCGAGGTGATCGCCCTGCCAGACGAAGACGGTGTTGGGGAACAAGATGTAGACCCCGGCAACGTGGGGCATCGGATCGACGACATCGGAGGCCTCGGCCACCTCGGGGAGGTAGCTGGACCGCAAGGCCATCATTCGGATGTTGTGACCATAGGTGGTCGTCGGACCGTAATTGCCTCGGATGAATGGGGCAATGGTCTTCGAATGGAGGAACCGGAAGTGGTAGGTCTCGAGGAACCCGTCGATGGCGAACTTCCAGTTGAACGGCTGCTCGATCTGTTCGGACCGTTCGAGGACGTAGGTCTCTGCCCGGTACGACGCGAGCTCGGCATCGAGTTGGCCGAGCGACTCGATGAGGTCGGCCTCGTCCCAACCCGAGGGGAGCCGCCAGACGAGGCCATGACGCTCGACCACCGGCACTTCGCTCAGGTGGCGGCGAGCCTGATCGAGTTCGGGGAAGGCGTAGCTCTCGGGAATGGACCGCAAAGTCCCCCTGGTGTCATAGGTCCAACCGTGGAACGGGCAGGCGAACCGGCGTTGGCTGCCGCTGGCCTCACAGACGACCTTCGTCCCCCGATGACGGCACACATTGAAGAAGGCGCGCACCACCAGATCTTCGCCACGGGTGACGAGCAACGGTTCACCGGTGAGTTCGTCAGTCACGAAATCGCCGGCGTTCGGGAGCTGCGCGCTGACGGCGATGACCATCGGTTGCGTGTCGAAGACGAGGGTTCGCTCTCGTCGGGTGTGCGCAGGGTCGGTGTAGGCAGCTACCGGGTTCTCCATCGTGAAGGGAGCCATGGGTACGACCCCGTCACGAAGGTGTACCGCCACTTCGGCCACGAAGCGCTCTCGCTCGAGCTGTTCCATGCTTGCTTACTCCTCGTCGCTCAGTCCGAGGACGTTGGCGGTGTTGGACCGCATGACCTTCCGCAGGTCGACGTCGTCGAGTTCGAGCAGCCGATTGGCGAACTCGTTGGGGTTCGGAAGTCCTTCGGGGTGCGGATAGTCGCTTCCGGCCAGGACAGCGTCGGCACCGAGGAGACGTACCAGCCCGAGGCTGTCGTCCTCGGGATAGGGCGCAACCTTCACATGACGCCGGAAGATCTCACGTGGTCGTTCGCCCGGGTCGCCGAAGGGCCAGTCGCGGGGGCCGCAGGTCTTGGCCGCACGATCGAGCTTCTTGAGCAGGGGATGCACCCATTCGCTGCCGTTCTCGATGGACAGCACGGTCAGGCCCGGGAACCGACCGAACAGATTGTGGGTGATCAGCGCGGCCAACGTGTCGTGTATGGCCCGCTCCCCGAAGGCGGTGATGCGCTGGAGTGGCGAGTAGCGATGCAGGCTCGGCCGAGGATCCTCACTCCACGTCGAGGTATAGGTCTCACACAGGCCGGAATCGCCTATGTGGAAGGCGACAGCGACGCCGGCCTCCTCGCACCGGGCCCAGAACGGATCGAATCGGGGATCGGCCGGCGACCAACGACGGTCGATGGACCCCG
>JAHECQ010000162.1 GCA_024641625.1 Acidimicrobiales bacterium
GGCTTCGACCGGCTCGGTCACATCATTCCCAGTTCGAGGCGAGCCACGTCGGACATGCGGGAGACATTCCACGGCGGATCGAACACCAGCTTCACATCGACCGCTTCGACCCCCGCTATGGCGGCCACGGCATCGTGGAGGTCCTGACGCAGGATGTCGCCCATTCCGCAGAAAGGCGCAGTGACCGACATGTCGATATCGACCTTCCAACCGCCACTGGGCAGTTCGTCCGCCTCGACCCGATAGATCAGGCCCAGTTCGACGATGTCGACCGGGATCTCCGGGTCGTAGACCGTGGTTGCAGCCTCCCATACCCGTTGGATGTCGAACCCGTCGGGTTGGCCGTCGGTGGCCGTGGGGGTGGCCGGTGCCTCGATGAGCCCGAACTCGATCGAATCGGCCGGGCTGAGCCGGGCCATTTCGCCGTCAGCGGTGGTGATGGTGGCAGTACCGCCCAGGGCTTGGAGGACCTTGACCTTTTCGCCTTCGGGCAGGGTGATCCGATGCCCGGCCGGGACGATGGTCACCTCGCACGACCGTGGCAGCGTGAACCTTCGGGAGGACTCGATCTTCACCACTGAATCAATCATCGGTGTGCCCCAATCGTTGAATCACCCAGTCCCGGACCGACTCGATACCGACCCCTTCCAGCGTCTGGTCGGCGAACGCGTTGATCAGTAGTCGACGGGCCTCGTCGGCAGGGATGCCGCGTGTTCGCATGTAGTACAGCGCCGTCTCGTCGAGCTGCCCGACCGTGGCCCCATGTTTGCAGGCGACGGCGTCAGCGAGGATCTCCAGTCGGGGCTGGGTGTTGATCTCGGCCCGGTTCGACAGCAGCAGGTTGGCATTCGACTGCGTAGCGTCGGTGCCGTCGGCACCGGGTCGTACGTCGATACCGCCATGAAACACTCCGACGCTGTCGTCGTCGAGTACTCCACGGAACGATTGCGTGCTCACGCCGTCCTTCGCTCCGTGGACGACGGTGATCTGCTGGTCGAGCACCTGCTCGCCCCGCCCGAAGAACAGGCCGGACAGTTCGGTCCGGGCGCCGTCGCCGACCTGCTCGACGTGGTAGGCGAGACGACCGAAACAGGCACCGATGTTGAACGACCGACCAAGGAACTCGCTTCCTGCGGCCTGGGTCACGCCGATGGCGCCGAGCTGGATCTGCGATCGGGGAAGGTCCTGGAGAACGATGTGTTCAAGGGAGGCGTTGGCGGCCAACGTGATGGTGGTCCGGATGTTCGAACCACCGACAACTGCCTGACCATGACGGCTGCCGCCGCCGATTCGGGTCTCGACCACTGTGGCCGAACTGGCTGGGCCGAGGTCGACCACCACGCCGGCGCAGGACGTGTTGTGTGTCTCGTCGGGGAGCGAGATGTCGACGATGTGGATGGGTGCGTCGAGCTGATGGCCTTCGCCCACCGTGATGACCGCCCCATCGGTGCCAAAGGCCACGTTGGCCGCCGCGAACGCGTCGTCGCCGGCCGACCGGAAGTGACGGTCGAGCCGCTCCGGCTCCCTCGTAGCCATCTCGGTGAGCGTCGACACGCTGAGACCTGGCGGCAGTTCATCCAGGTTCGAACGTGTCGGGTCGAAGACACCGTTGACGATCACGATCGTCGGACCCTCGATCACGGGGATCTGCCGTTCGACGTCGTCCGGCACCGGTGGCGCCGGTGAGACCGAGGGGCCGAAGGACAACTGGCTCAGCTTGGCGTGGGGTGCGTAGCGCCACGCCTCATCGCGCTTGCTCGGGAGTTCGAGGGCTCCGACTCGATCGAGAGCTGCAAGCGACGCCGGGTGAGCAGGGGAAGTGATGATGGAACCGGCGGTCACGTCGTGGCTCCCGACAACGGACGGCCGGCCGCGCCGCGCTCGTCATCGACGAAATCGGCATAGCCGTGGACTTCGAGATGCAGGGCCAGCGTGCGATCTCCGGACTTGACGATCTTGCCGTTGACGAGCACATGCACGAAATCGGGCTCGATGTAGTCGAGCAATCGCTGGTAGTGCGTGATGACGATCATGGAGCGATCCGGCCCGCGTAGCGAGTTGACACCGGAGGCAATGACCCGCAGCGCGTCGATGTCGAGCCCGGAGTCGGTCTCGTCGAGCACGGCCAACCGAGGCTGCATGACCGCCATCTGCAGGATCTCGTTGCGCTTCTTCTCGCCGCCGCTGAATCCGGCGTTGACGGCTCGATGCAGGAAATCCTGCTTCATCTCGACCAGTGCCATGGCCTCGTTGGCAATGGCCAGAAAGTCCCTGGCGCCGATCTCGTCCTCGCCGCGCGCCTTGCGAACCGAATTCAGTGCGGTGCGCAGGAAATACATGTTGTTGACGCCCGGAATCTCGACCGGGTACTGGAACCCAAGGAACAGGCCGGCGGCTGCACGGGCCTCGGGCTCCATGGCAAGTAGATCCTGCCCATCGAGGGTGGCGCTGCCGCCGACCTCGTAGCCCTCTCGACCGGCGAGAACGTGAGCGAAGGTGCTCTTTCCCGAACCGTTCGGGCCCATGATGGCGTGGACCTCTCCGGCCCCGACACTGAGGTCGAGTCCTTTGAGGATCGGGTTTCCGCCGATCGAGGCGGTGAGGTTTTCGACCTGCAACATCAGCCGACACTTCCTTCCAAACTCACGCTCAGCAGACGCTGAGCTTCAACGGCGAACTCCATGGGGAGTTCGTTGAAGACCTCACGGCAAAAGCCGTTGACGATCATCGACATCGCGTCTTCTTCGGTCATGCCGCGTTGGCGGCAGTAGTACAACTGGTCTTCGCCAACCGTCGAGGTCGACGCCTCGTGCTCCACTTGGGCGCTGGCGTTCTTGACTTCGATGTAGGGAATCGTGTGGGCCCCGCAATCGGGGCCGAGCAACAACGAGTCGCATTGGGTGTAGTTCCGTGCGTTCTGCGCCGAGCGCATGACCTTCACCAGACCTCGGTAGGTGTTCTGGCCGTGTCCGGCCGAGATGCCCTTCGAGATGATCGAACTGGTGGTGTCGGCACCGATGTGGATCATCTTGGTGCCGGTGTCGGCCTGTTGACGCTTGGTCGACAAGGCAACGGAATAGAACTCCCCGATCGACCGGTCGCCTTGGAGAATGACACTCGGATACTTCCACGTGATGGCCGACCCGGTCTCGACCTGGGTCCAGGAGATCTTGGCGTCGGTATGCGCCCGCCCCGCTTGGTCACGAAGTTGTAGATGCCACCGACACCGTTCTCGTCGCCCGGGTACCAGTTCTGCACCGTCGAGTACTTGATCTCGGAACGATCCTTGGCCACCAATTCGACCACGGCGGCATGCAACTGATTCTCATCCCGCTGGGGTGCGGTGCAGCCCTCGAGGTACGACACGTGCGAGTCGTCCTCGGCGACGATGAGCGTGCGCTCGAACTGGCCGGTGTTCTGCGAG
The DNA here is from genome assembly GCA_024641625.1 of Acidimicrobiales bacterium. Lineage (GTDB taxonomy): Bacteria > Actinomycetota > Acidimicrobiia > Acidimicrobiales > SZUA-35 > JAHECQ01. The sequence continues at coordinate 3,425 of JAHECQ010000162.1, forward strand.
TTGATGCGGAAATACGTCGACAACTCCATTGGGCAACGCACACCGGCGGGGATGTAGCAGAACGAGCCATCGGAGAACACAGCCGAGTTGAGCGCCGCAAAGTAGTTGTCGCGTACCGGCACCACCGAACCGAGGTGCTCCCGAACGAGCTCCGGGTGGTCCTGCACCGCTTCGGAGAAGGAACAGAAAATGACCCCGGCCTCGGCGAGCGTTGCCTTGAACGTGGTGGTGACCGACACCGAGTCGACAATCGCATCGATGGCAACGTTGCTCATCATTTTCTGCTCGTGCAGCGGAATGCCCAGCTTGTCGAACATCTCACGGATCTCGGGGTCGACGTCGTCCATGCTGTCGAGCACCGGCTTCTTCTTGGGAGCAGCCCAATAGCTCAACGCCTGGTAGTCGATCGGAGCAATATCGAGCTTGGCCCAGTCGGGCTCCTCCATCTCCTTCCAGGCCTCGTAGGCCTTGAGACGCCACTCCAGTAGCCACGCCGGTTCGTTCTTCTTCGAAGAGATGAGCCGAACAGTGTCCTCGTTCAGACCCGGTGGGGCAATGTCGGTATCGAGATCGGAACTGAATCCGTACTCGTAACTTGCGTCGGTCAGTTCCTCGATTGATCGAAGCGTCTCACTCATCAGGATTCCTTTTTCGGTGCGTCCCGTTCGGGGCTGGGTTCGACTCGAGCTTCGCTCGCTGGTGGAGGGCACGGGGGGCGGCACCGATGGTGCGGGACCGCGAGGCCTGAGCGGCCGATCAAACGTCTAGCCGAAGGACTGACCGCATCCGCAGCTTCGCTGAGCATTGGGGTTGTCGATGCTGAAACCGGCGTCCTGCAGACCGTCACGGTAGTTCAGTGTCGCACCCACGAGATGCGGCGCACTGGCGGCATCGATGCGGACCGTGACCGATCCGAACGTGACCACTCGATCATCAGGTGCGGTTTCGGCGTCGAAGAACATCTCGTAGGAAAACCCGGAGCAGCCGCCGGGTCGCACTGCGACTCGAAGGCCGAGCTCCGGTTCGTTCTCCTCGGCCAGGAGCATCGCCACTTTGGCGATTGCCTCGTCGGTGAGAAGGATGGCCGATGGGGCCTCTTGCTCTGTCGTGGTCATGTCTCTGATGCTCCTGGTTCCGGTCAATGTCGGGTTGTGCTGTGCCTGGCCGACGTCATTGAGGATGCACTGGCTTCGTTCTGCAAGCTCGATGACCTACTCCAGGCCATCATCGGGATTGTGAGGCGCTTCGACACCCGTCTTTCTATCAACCTCTGCGCACTTTACCAAGTTGTGCCTTGTGAAACCCAGCTAACGCCACGGGCGGTGCTATGTTGTCGGGATGGACACTCCGGTCGCCGAGCTTTCGCCAACGCAGCGCTCCGTGCTCGCCACGCTGAAACGACTTGGAGAAGCGACTGCAGATGAACTCGCCGCCAGGCTCGATATCTCGACCAGCGCAGTCCGCCAACACCTCAGTGCCCTACGATCTGCAGGGCTCATCGCTGCTCAACGGCAGCGCGGTCAACCAGGTCGGCCCGCCGACCACTACCACGCGACCGAGGCGGCCGAACCGCTGTTCGTTGGCAACCACGCGAGGTTGTCCATCGAGATCCTCGAGCAAGTCCAAGAGGAAGCGCCCGAGCTGGTGAGCCGCATCTTCGACCGCCGCAGCGAACAACTCGTCGAACGCGCTCGGGTCCGCGTCGCCGGTCGGCCGATCGACGAACGCATCGACGTCGTGACCAAGCTTCTCGACGAGCAGGGTTACCTGGCCGATTTCGAGCAGCTCGAACATGGGCACTACCGCATCAACCTCCACAGCTGCGCCATCTGGGCGGTCGCCAGCCGCTACCGCCAGGCATGTACCGCCGAACTCGACTTCATTCGCAACCTACTTCCCGACGCCGCCGTCGATCGAATCAGCCACAAGACCGATGGCGCTCACACCTGCGCCTACAACATCCGGTTCGCCATCTGAACGCACCGTTGGCCTGCCGCACCCCGCGCACCCTGAGCGAGATCCGCGACTCGTTCGCCGCGCAGGTCCGTCGCTCCCCCACGCTGCCACGGGACGGTGGTTCGCCTCCCCCGCGTCCGCTCCGGGCGGTGGGATTCTCGACGGTACGATGTCGGGCAACGCCGCGCTGCAACCGGATCGGCGAGCTGACGATCTTCGCTGAGGGCCGATGAGCACCAGGACACCCCATACCCGCGGGAGCGGTCCAGTGTCGGCGTGGATCTGTGCACTTGTCGTGTTGATCGCCGTCATTGCCTCGCCCGCTCCGACCGCTGCACAGCCGATAGCGGACCAGGCGTTCGTACGTGCTGTCTATGCGGGCCTCCTCGGTCGGGTGCCTGAACCCGGTGGACTCGACTACTGGGTTGGCCGACTGGCCGACGGGGCCTCGAGATCCGCCGTCCTCGCCTCGATCGGCGATGCCGACGAACAGCGACGACTCGTCGTGCGCGATGCCTACCGCAGCCTCCTCGATCGAGCACCCGACGAGACCGGCCTGGCGTTCTGGTCGAGTGGGATCATCGACCGACTCACCGAACACGAACTCCATGCCCAGATGTCGGCGTCCACAGAGTTCTACACCCGAGCCGGCGGAACGGCCCAAGGCTTCGTCACGGACCTCTATCGTCGATTGCTCAACCGGGAGCCGGAACCAGCCGGTCTGAACTTCTGGGTCGAGGTCCTCGACCACGGTGCGCCTCGACACACCATCGCCGACGCGTTCCTCGTCTCCGCCGAGGGCATCGCCCAGCCAGGGTTGTCCATCCTCGACGCAGCACCAAACCGTGGCATCGCTGTCGCGTCGTTCGATCAGGTCACCATCGAACTCGACCGCGCCATCGACGCCGAAACGAGCGCAGTGATCATCTCGGTCGGCGGCCGCCGGATCGGCGGAACAACACAAGCGGTCGCTGGTGATCCGGCCTCGATCAGGTTCCTCGCAGCGTCGGGCGGCATCCCGTCAGGCGCTGCCCACGGACCCGAACTCGTCGTCGTCACCGTCTTCGCATTCGACGGATCCACAGTCGACCGGGTCGATTACAGCTTTTCCTACGACCCCACGACCACCGCCATCCTGCCCGCTCCGACTCCGCCGCCGGACTCCGGCGAGCTGATGGTGGCCTTCTATGGCCACCCCACCACAGGTGCGCTCGGCATCGCCGGAGAGGGTTCACCCGATGAGGCACTGGGCAAGCTCGTCGCGCAAGGCAACCCCTATCGAGCGAGCGGTCGCGACATCGTTCCGGTCTTCGAGATGATCGCCACCCTGGTCACCGCCAACCCGGGAGTTGACGGCCTCTATCGGGCTCGCTCATCGGAGTCCGAACTCCGTCCCTTTCTGGACACCATCCGCGGCGTTGACGGGCGACTCATCCTCGATATCCAACCCGGCCGCGCCGACGTCCTCGACGAGGCCCGAGCCTTTGAAACCTTGCTGCTCCAGCCCGACGTGGGCTTGGCCCTCGACCCCGAATGGGTCGTCGGTCCCGACCAGACACCTCGAGGACGAGTGGGTTCTCTCGACGCCGCCGACATCAATCGTGTGTCGGCGTACCTGTCGAACCTGGCTCGGACAAACGGCCTACCACCGCGAATCCTGATCATTCACCGGTTCCAGGACTCGATGGTGACGAACACCGACGCCGTCGCGAGCCCGCCCGGGGTCCGCATCATCTTCCATGCCGATGGCCAAGGTGGCCCCGAGGCGAAGATCGCCGACTATGACACGTTGATGCCACCGAGGTTCGAGCGCGGTTTCAAGATCTTCTACGACGAAGACTTCAACCGTCTGACTCCGCAGCAGGTTCTCGAGCGGCTACGACCCATGCCGGCGTTCGTCAGCTACCAATAGCGGCCATCGAAGGGCCCACCCCATCTGCACGTGAGTGACCCAACCAGGAATCACAACCAGGTTCTCGGACCCGAACCGGATGGGTCAAGCGATGAGGCAGCAGATGATCAGCATCGTCCGCGTTTCGCCTGGTCAAGCCATACGACCGAGTATTCGGCCCACACACCGTCCCATCCCGCCGGCGCGCGGTCGTGAGCGTCTTGCCTTGCCCAGTCAGTCGAGTCGTATGACTGCTTCCTGAGCCATTGTGGCAACGAGGCGCCCGGACCGATCCCACACCCGACCCAGCGACAAGCCCCGTGCACCTGCAGTGGCGACCGGCTCCTGATCGATGAGCAACCAGTCGTCCACCCGGAACGGTTGGTGGAACCACATCGCATGGTCGAGACTGGCGACCGCCAGCCCCTCATCTCCCCACTGCACATCGTGAGGGATCAACACGTTGTCGCTGATCGACTCGTCTGCCACATACGCAAGCACCGCAGCATGCAGGTGCGGACTATCCGGCATCGGTTCAAACGTCCGCATCCACTTGCGAATGCCGTTGTTCTCGGTGGGCCCCGACGGTGTGAAGTGCGCATTCACGTAGCGCAGGTCGATCGGGCGTGATCGGTGGGTCCAGAACGAGTCGAAGGGCTCCTTGTCCAGGGACGCCACGAGCTCGGGGAGTCCAAGCAGATCCTCCGGATCGGGCACGTCGCCTGGCATCTGCTGCTGGTAGAGCCGACCCTCCTCGGGACGTTGGAACGAGGCGATCATCTCGAACACCGGACGGTCCACCTGAGAGGCAGTGAGATGACGATGGCTGAACGACCGGCCGTCGCGTGTTCTCGTCACCCGATAGTCGAGTTGGGCAGTTGCGTCGGCAGCGCGCAGGAAGTAGGCGTGAAACGAGTGCGGGAACTGCGCAGCGTCGACCGTTCGACAGATCGCAGCGAGTGACTGGCCCAACAGGTGGCCCCCGTAGAGATTCCAAGGGCTCTCGCGTTCCGCTGAGGGGACCGACCCGATAAAGGTGTCGTCACCGGTGGACAGGACATCGAGCGAGACGAGAAGTTCGCGTTGCGTGGCACGGGACACGCCCGCGACTGTGCCACACCCGATCGCCCCGCGGCCACGCCATCGCCGGTCGCGCCACTCCAAAGCATCGCAACTCATCACACGGATTGGGCTTCCGCTGTAGCCGTAGAG
>JAHECQ010000163.1 GCA_024641625.1 Acidimicrobiales bacterium
AAGGCACCGGCCAAGAAGGCACCGGCCAAGAAAGCCGCACCAGCGAAGAAGGCCTGACTCGAGATCGGCCACGGCTTGGGTAACACCCAGCGCCTCGGCGCTCGAGTCGAATCGGTGCTGCGTCGTCTCGCGGCCACAGTCCTCAGCCGAGCCCTGACCACGTGGCCAGGGCTCGGTCGCGTCCGGGTACCGGAGGTCGGTACCTTGCGACTCGGTACCCTGCCAAGTCGTGGCAGCCCAGTTCATCTACACCATGCACAAGGTTGGTCGGTTCCATCCGCCGGACCGCCAGGTTCTCGAGAACATCTCACTTTCGTTCTACCCCGGGGCCAAGATCGGGGTGCTGGGTTCGAACGGTGCCGGCAAGTCCTCCCTGTTGCGCATCATGGCAGGCATCGATGACGGTTTCAGCGGCGAGGCTCGGCTCACCCCTGGCTTCACCGTCGGCTACCTCGAGCAGGAGCCGAAGCTCGATCCGTCCAAGGACGTGCGGGCAAATGTGATGGACGGCGCGGGCGAAGTGGTCTCGCTCCTCGCTCGCTACGAAGAGGTTCTCGCCGGTTGGTCAGATCCCGATGCCGACTACGACAAGCTCGGCCAGGAGCAGTCCGACCTCGAGGCCAAGATCGAGGCGGCGCAGGGATGGGACCTCCAGCGCACCATCGAGATCGCCATGGAGGCGCTCCGCCTGCCCGCAGCCGATGCGGCGGTGGATCACCTCTCCGGCGGCGAACGGCGTCGTGTGGCCCTGTGCCGACTGCTGCTCTCCCAACCGGACCTTCTGCTCCTCGACGAGCCCACCAACCACCTCGACGCGGAATCGGTCCACTGGCTCGAACGCTACCTCGCCGACTACCCCGGCACCGTGGTCGCGATCACGCACGACCGATACTTCCTGGACAATGTCGCCAAGTGGATTCTCGAGCTCGATCGCGGCAGGGGTATCCCCTTCGAAGGCAATTATTCGAGCTGGCTCGAGCAGAAACAGGAGCGCCTCGATGGTGAGCAGCGGGCCCAGGCTGCTCGCAAGCGCACGCTGGCCCGCGAACTCGAGTGGGTCCGCATGGGCCCCAAGGCGCGGCAGGCCAAGGGCAAGGCTCGCCTCAGCGCCTACGAAAGTCTGCAGGCGGAGGCCGAAGCTTACGACCCGCAGGACGAGCGGGTCCAGATCCACATACCTCCGGGACCACGTCTGGGCGACCAGGTGTTCGAGGTGGAGGGATTGTCCAAGGGTTTCGGCGAGCGCCTCCTGATCGAGCAGTTGTCGTTCTCCCTCCCCAAGGCCGGCATCGTCGGTGTGATCGGCGGTAACGGCGCCGGCAAGACCACACTGTTCAAGATGCTCATCGCAGCTGCCGAGGCCCGGGACTCAGCCGACGCCTCCGCCCCCGACGACCTGCCTGATGCCGGAACGATCACCGTCGGCCCGACCGTCGAGTTGGCCTATGTCGACCAGTCCCGCGACGTGCTCGACCCCGAGAAGACCCTGTACGAGGAGATCACCGAGGGATACGACGTCCTGAATGTCGGGGGGCGCGAACTCAACGGAAGGGCATACGTCGCCTCATTCAACTTCCGCGGTTCCGACCAGCAGAAGAAGGTCGGCGTCCTGTCCGGCGGTGAACGCAATCGGGTCCATCTTGCGAAAGTTCTGAAGCGTGGCGGCAACGTCCTCCTGCTCGATGAGCCGACCAACGACCTCGACGTCGACACCCTTCGGGCCCTCGAAGATGCGCTCGAGCGATACCCGGGTTGTGCGGTCGTCATCTCTCACGATCGATGGTTCCTCGACCGAATAGCCACCCACATCCTCGCCTTCGAAGGCAACTCACAAGTTCGATGGTTCGAAGGGAACTTCTCCGAGTACGAGGACTTCCGTCAACGCGAGTTGGGCGATGCTGCCGCTCCCACTCGGGTGACCTACAAGCCCTTGGTGCGCTGAGACCTCACTCGAGCCGGGGAGTTGCCGATGGATCGGTATGGCTTCAAAAGCGGCAACGAAGGTCCAACCGACGAGTCGAGCGGTCACGCGATTGATCGAGGCAGGATCGATGTGCGACTGCATCGGTTGTGGCAAACAGGTCAAGTTCAGAGCTCGCCAACGAGATCTCCAGGTCATCTGCAACGTCTATGAGGACGGTGTCTGGAGGCGGGTCGAGCACTTCCACGAGGAATGTTACGAGACATCGGGGTTTCCCTACGGTTCACCCTCTGAGTGAGCAAGGTTCACGATTCAGAGCCTGTCGAACCGAATCGAGTAGAGTCCCCCGGTGATCGAAGTCGACGACCACCGTCTTGCCCACGAAGTAGCCACCGCCACCGCCAAGGCCCTCCTCGAGGTTCGAGCCCGGTTCGTGCAAGCGCCCACCACCACTGCGGCCATGAAGGACGCAGGCGATCAGGCTGCACACGATCTCATCATGGAGGCGTTGCAGACCGCTCGGCCTGACGACGCCATCTTGTCCGAGGAGGGAGCCGATGACCTGACTCGTCTCGACGCCACCCGCACCTGGATCGTCGATCCCCTCGACGGGACGCGCGAGTTCTCCGAGCCACCACGCGAAGACTGGGCCGTTCACATCGCCCTGGTCGTCGCCGGACAACCGATCGTCGGCGCAGTGGCGCTGCCGGCACGTGGCATCACGCTCAGCACCGCTGAGGTACCCGCGCTGGCCCCGGCCTCCCCCGATGCGCCTCGGGTGATCGTCAGTCGCACCCGTCGGCCGCAGGCTGCCGTTGATCTCGCAGCGGCACTGGACGCGGCCTACATCGAAATGGGGTCGGCCGGCGCGAAGGCGATGGCGGTCATCCTCGGTCAGGCCGACATCTACGCTCACTCGGGTGGCCAGTACGAGTGGGACAACTGTGCTCCGGTCGCAGTCGCCCGAGCGGCCGGGCTCCACTGTTCACGCCTCGACGGCTCGCCGCTGGTTTACAACAACGCCAACCCCTACCTGCCGGACCTCCTCATCTGCCGACAGGAGTGGGTCGAGCCTTCACTCGACATCCTCAATCGTTGAACCTGCTCAATCGTTGAACTTGGCTCCTCGTGGCCCCCAACCCCGTCGACCCGAACGTCGTTCGATCGGGAGTTGTGTGCCGAGTGTCACCAAGACGGTGGGTCTGGCGCGATCCCAACCGCCCGCTGATCGTCGACACTGGGCGTCATGAGTCATGCCACCGCCGGTTCTGTGTCCAGCGCTGTTGCACCAGCCGACGATCTCGACCTTGGGGCCTTCAGCGAACGAGCGTCATGGAGCCTGATGCAGCGCCCGCCGAGGTGGAGGGAACAGGTCGAGGAGCTTCGCGCCGCACAAGCGCGCCTGGTCCCGGAATTGGTCCGTCGACCTCGCGTTCCTCCGATGGGACGGGCCATCACGGTCGCTGCACTGTTGGGCTCATCCATCGCCGTGTGGGCGGTGCGGGAACGGCGAGGAAACGACGCGTCGGCCTGCCTGTCCCGGCGAGTTCGTCGTGGAGCCGAGCGACTGGGCACCACGTACATCAAGCTGGCCCAGATCATTTCGGCCGGCGAAGGAGTCTTCCCCGCAGACTTGGTGAGGGAATGCAAGAAGTGCCGCGATCAGGTGCCGCCCGAGGACTATCAGACAGTGGTGGCCACCATCGAGTCCGAATTCGGACGTCCGATGCATGAGATCTTCCTCAATTTCGACCCGACCCCCCTGGCTGCCGCCTCCATCGCCCAGGTGCATGCCGCCACCCTTCGCTCGGGAGAGCAGGTTGTGGTCAAGGTCCAGCGCCCCGACATCGATCAGGTCGTGTACCGAGATCTCCGCGTCTTGGCCTGGATAGCCCCGCTCCTGGTCGGTCGCATCCCCGTGGCGGCATTGGCCAACCCACCGGCGCTCGTCGACTTGTTCGCAGAAACGATCGTCGAGGAGCTCGATTTCCGGGTCGAGGGGGCGAACATGCTCGACGTTGCCAAGGTGCTGCTGGACATCGGTCAGGAGAACTTCGTCGTCCCCCGTCCCCATCCCGAGCTGGTGACCCGACGCGTGCTGGTCATGGAGCGAGTCTCGGGCTATCGATTCGACGATGCCGTGGGCATGCGGGCAGGCGGCATCGACACCGAAGCAGTGCTGAAGACCGGGATGCTCGGCTTTCTCGAGGGGGCATTCCTCCACGGTGTCTTCCATGGAGATCTCCACGGCGGCAATCTCTTCGTGATGGAGGACGGGCGCACTGCCCTGGTCGATTTCGGTATCACCGGCCGCCTCAGCCAAAGCGAACGGCTTGCCTTCCTCAAGATGATGATGGCGGCAACGACCAACGACGCAAAGGGTCAAGTCGAGGCATTGCGGGACCTGGGCGCTCTCCCGCTCGACACCGACGTGAGCGCTGTCGTCAAGGATCTCGGCCTCGATGGACCGCCCATCGATCCCACGCAGTTGGCTCCGGAGGAACTGGCGGCCGAGCTCCGTCGCATCCTCAAGGCCCTCCTCGCCTACGGCGCACGCATGCCCAAACCGCTGATGCTCTATGTGAAGAACACCATCTTTCTCGACGGCGCCATCGCCAGCCTCGCCCCGAACCTCGACATGTTCGCGGTCCTCACCGAGATCGCAACCCACTTCGCGGTGACCCACGGCGCCTCGATTGCCTCCCAGCTCGGTCAGCCGAACGCCGACTGGGAACTCGATCTCTCGGGTCTGAAGGCAAGCTTCGGGGTCGACCCGTCCACCACCGATCACTTCACCTATGCCGAGTTGCAGCAGCGACGCGAACTGATACGCAAGCGACTGAGCGGTCGCATGCTCACCGAAAGCTGAGCCCTGCTGCCGCGGTGCTCCGAGCCGAGATGGGCCGGGACGAGAAGCGCCAGAATGAATCGTCCTGATGAATGATGAATCGTCCTGATGAATAGAGTGCGGCAATGCGTCTGGTGATCGCCGAGTGCACTGTCGACTACGTCGGTCGCCTGACCGCCCACTTGCCACGGGCGACGCGCCTGGTCATGGTCAAGGCCGATGGCTGCGTGGCCATCCACGCCGATGGTGGGGCCTACAAGCCCCTGAACTGGATGAACGCCCCCAATCTCCTGGTCGAACACCACGATCATTGGACGGTCACGAGCCCCAAGGGCGAGCAGCTCACCATCACCCTGCACGAGGTCAAGTTCGACACCCAGCATGAGCTCGGCAGCGACCCTGGACTCCAGAAGGACGGGGTGGAGGCACACCTCCAGGAGCTGCTCGCAGTCGAACCCGACCGGCTCGAACCCGGTTTGCGTCTCATTCGACGCGAGTTCCCGACCGATGTCGGACCGGTCGACCTGCTCTGTCGCGACATCGAGGGACGGACCGTTGCCATCGAGATCAAACGGCGAGGTGAGATCGACGGCGTCGAACAGCTCACTCGATATCTCGACTTCCTCAATCGAGACCCCAACCTCGCGCCGGTACGCGGGCTGTTCGTCGCCCAGGAGGTCAAACTCCAGGCGAAGACCTTGGCCCGCGACCGCGCCATCGCGGTCCACGAAGTGGACTACGACGACCTGCGCGGCATCGAGCGACCCCAGCAGTCGTTGTTCTGATTCAGCCGTCCCGAACCAACGGTTCGCCCGGGCCTCGGATCTGATCGCAGGTGATCGCGCCCTACCAGATGTTCGGTCGTCCAGGTCCGGTCGCTGGATGTCCGTTCATGTCGCTGTTGCGCTGCGCCTTGCTCTCGAGATCGCGCACCACCGAGCCGAGCACGGTCGGATCGTCGATCGCGTCGACCATCGGACCCTGATGCCACATGTTGGCAATACCCAGCCCACGGCCACTCGCCTGGAACACGCGCCCCGTCACCGACGCTGACTCGGTGCTGGACAACCAGGTCACGATCGGCGCGATCCAACGCGGGCTCATCATCTCGCGGCCCTCCTCGTCGGTGTCGCCCATTCCGAGGTTCTCGGTCATCCGGGTGAGCGCACCGGGCGAGATGGCGTTGCAGGTGACCCCGTAACGAGCCAGTTCCTGGGCAGCGATGATGGTGAACGAGGCGATCCCGGCTTTGGCAGCACCGTAATTCGTCTGGCCGGGATTGCCGTAGATACCCGACACCGAGGTGGTGTTGATGATTCGGGCGTCGTTGGTCTGGCCCTCCTTCGATCGCTCGCGCCAGTACGCGGCAGCCCAGCGTGACGGCGCGAAGGTCCCCTTGAGGTGCACTTTGATGACCGCGTCCCACTCCGCCTCGGTCATGTTGGTCAGCATGCGGTCACGAAGAATGCCGGCGTTGTTGACCACCACGTCGAGACCGCCGAAGGTCTCCACTGCCTGGTTGATCAGGCGCTGCGCACCCTCCCAGTCAGAGACGTCGTCTCCGTTCACCACGGCCTCGCCGCCCATCGCCATGATCTCGTTCGCGACATCCTGCGCCGGGCTCACGTCACCGCCCGTTCCGTCGACCGTCGCGCCGAGATCGTTGACCACGAGCTTGGCGCCATGGGACGCCAAGAGCAGTGCATGCTCACGACCGATGCCGCGACCAGCTCCGGTGACGATGACAATTCGGCCTTCACACAGTCGACTCACGGTGAGACGCTCCTTGTTCAGAGTTCGATACGTTGATTGATCCGGGCGATCTTCGCACAACCCACTGAACAAGGAAAAAGCGGTGAGGTCGATGCACACCAACCTCGATCAGCCCGCAGACGGCCTCGATCACGCCACCAACGACAGGTGACGATTGCATGAATCCACCCCTGACGCCGATCCGACGTCCCCACCTGCAAGAATCGAAGACCGTGTCCAAGCAACGGCGGATCCTTCTGTTGGCCGCGGGCGTTCCACTCGGTCTACTGCTCCTGCTCGTGGCCGCCTGGGGCATCGACGCGACGGTTTCGGGGGATACCGTCACGCGAGGTGTCACCCTCGAGGGCGAGCCGATCGCTGGGCTCGACCGGGCCGATCTCCAGGCACTGGCCGCCGATCAGGATTCCGATCTGGGCTCTCGATCGGTGGAGGTCACCATGGGGAATGCATCGGTCACCACCGACGCAAGAGCACTCGGGGTACGGGTCGATCGCGAGCAGTTGGTCAACGAGGCGCTCACGGCGAGACGAGACGGCTTCTTCCTGGCCCGACCCTTTCGCTGGCTCGGGAGCTTCTTCACCGATCATTCCATCGATGTTCCCTATCTGATCGACGAGACCGCAGCGAACGAAGCCGAAGAAGCCTTGATCGAGACTGCGCTCGCCAAACCGATCGAACCGTCATTGACCCAGCTCGACGGTGCAGTGGTGGCCGTGCCCGGCAGCGATGGGGAAACGCTCGACCCCGGCATGCTCGCCGCCGGCCTACCGTCGATGATGGAGGCCGGTGCGCCGTACCAGCTGTCGCTCAGCCCAACGATCCTCGCTCCCGAACTCGACCTCGCACAGCTCGAAGCGGTCGCCGAGGAGGCCAACGCCGCAACCGCACGTGGACTCACGATCCGCGTCCTCGACGACGCCGTCGCGCTCACACCGGACCAGGTCCGGGCGTGGGTCACCCTCGACCTGCTGGTGACCGGCGACGACTCGCCGACCTGGACGATCGACGAGCGACGAATGCTCAACGATCTCAACCCCGCCTTTCCCACGCTCGGCGACGACCAGAAGCAGGCCCATTTCGAGGTCGTCAACGGCCAGCCGGTCATCATCCCGGCAGCGGAATCCTTGATCTGCTGTGTGGAGGGCTCGGGCGATGTCGTCTTCGAAGGTTTGATCGCTGCGACCGAGGCACCGGATCCACCGGAGATCGGCCTCGACCCGATGGTGACCGGCGGAGATGCCGGGGCGGCCGCGCTCGAGGAGCTCGGCATCATCGAGCAGGTGTCCACGTTCACCACCAACCACAAGTGCTGCGAGAACCGAGTCACCAACATTCACCTGATGGCCGACATCGTTCGCGGCACGGTCGTGCGCCCCGGGGAGACCTTCAGTCTCAATGGCCTCGTGGGCGAACGCACGCCCGCCAAGGGATTCCTGCCGGCAGGTGCGATCGCCCAGGGAGTCCTCGAGGAACAGGTCGGTGGCGGCGTCAGCCAATTCACCACCACGATCTTCAACGCTGCCTTCTTCGCCGGCATGGAACTGGTCGAGTACCAGGCCCACTCCCTGTATTTCAGCCGATACCCCCGAGGACGGGAAGCCACCGTCTCGTGGCCGAAGCCCGACTTCAAGTTCCGCAATGACACCCCGTACGGCATTCTCATCTGGCCGACTTACAACGACACCTCGATCACGGTGACCTTCTATTCGACCGAGAACGTTGCAGTCGAGGATGTGGGCCGTACCGAGAAGCCGCAGGGCGCCTGCACCCGGGTCACCACCACCCGCCAACGCACCTGGAACGACGGCCGGATCGACACCGACACCGTCTTTGCGGTGTATCGGCCTTCGGAAGGGTTGGACTGCAACGGTAACTCGACCACGCCGACCACCGAGGCTCCCCCCACCACCGCTG
>JAHECQ010000164.1 GCA_024641625.1 Acidimicrobiales bacterium
TTGGCCAATGCTCGAAGAAAGGCATGGGCCTGGAACCAGGCGACGCCGAATGAGACGGCGAGCGCGAGGTTCAGGTACAGGGTCCATACCCCCGAATCGCGTTCGGATTCGTGCTCGTCGAGTTGTCTGAAGGCGTAGCGTCCGAGCAACACCAGCGCGGGCGTTCCCACAATGAGAAAAGCCAACGAGCGAGCCACCGTCGCTGCACGGTCGGAGGCAAACGATCCACCTTCCGCCAGTTGGCTCAGCGTGCTGGTCAGCCCAGAGGCGAACAGCATCACCGCGCCGAACAGCAGTCCGTACAGCACGATTCGTCTCACCTCGGCTGCGGCGTCCACCGGCCGCACTTCGGGGTGCAGCGCATCGGTCGACCCGGCACGGGAACGATTGCCGGCCACCGCTCGGGCGATGATCCACACGAAGCATCCCAGCAGAAGAAGGGGAATGAGACCCCCGAAAATGGCCATCAGCACGTCCCCCTGTCGGGTGGTCTCGAGGCATGGGCGTCGACAACTGGGTCGGCTGTATGAGCCATCAGAACGTGCACGGTGCCGCCGGCCATGGATCCTCGCTGATCTGCCACTGGTCGTCAGTCCGTTCGAGGAAGAATCGTTCCTGGGTCGAGTAGCCATCGCCGCCGAAGGGGCCACTGTCGAGGAAGTCGAGGCGCAGCTCGATCGTTGCGCTGTCGCCATCGACGCGATCGCTGACGAGCACGGCACGGACCTCGGACGGGGCGATGCTACGACGAAGTGGACTCTTGCACCGGGCGGCGGTGGTGCTGTCGAGCATGGTGAGGGCCAGATCGGGATCGCCGTCGAACACCGCGTCCAAGTAGGACTGGACGACCGCCTGCGGACTGCCCTCGGCGAATTGCTGACGGCGATCCCGTCCGGCCACCAGGGCGATGACGATCACCACGGCGACCACCGCGGCCGCGACCCCGAGGAGTGGGTTGGTCGACCGGCGATGCTCCATGCACGACAGCATGGCAGATGGCCCGGTTGTCCCTAGGGCCGGAGGTCCCGAAAGCCACTGCCGTGGCTGCGCGCCATCCCCCGAAGTGCAGACAGGGCAGTGCGCGGCCGAGGAACGGTTGCCGAGCGGCCGGACGCCGTCGCCGTCAATCCTTGGCGGCGTGCTCGGCGGCGTGCTTCTCGGTCCAGGCGGCCAACGCGTCCGCCTGCTCCTGGTTCAGGTGGTCGCGTTCGGCCTGTGCGCGACTGACCGCGTCGGCCAGACGGGCGAAGGTGTTGTTCTGGAAGTGGGGCATCACCCGTTGGGCGATGAGTTCGAAGCTCCGCTCGGTTGCCGTGGGGGTGGCCCAGTCGTGAGCCATGGCCAGGTAGGCGCCGAAGCCACCATTGGACTGCTTCCACAACGACTCGATCTGCCGGACCATGTCGTCGGCGGTACCGATGACCCCGACACCGGTTTCGTTGACCCAGTTGATGCGTTCCTGGAGCGTCTCGCCTTCGGGACAGAATTGCGGCGCGGCCGCGGTGGTCTGGAGATAGTCGAACCAATGCTGAATGCCGTACTCGACGTCGCGCATGGCCTGTTCCTTGGATTCGGCGATGTGGACCGGGCCGACCAGGCGCCAATCGGAACGATCGACCGTCCTGCTGTTCTCGGCGGCCATTTGTTCAGCGACGTCCCAATGCAGCGCCAGCATGTCGGCGCCGATCTGCATCGTCGCGCCGATCGACAACAGGCCGGCGCCATGCTTGCCGGCGAGGCGGGGGCCTGATGGCGACGCGATGGCTGCGACCGCCAGGTCGAAGTCGCTGTAGCGCGGCAGCTGCGTCTTGGCATTCACCAAATTGAACCAGTCGGTCTGCATGGTGAGGGGCTCGTCGTTGGTGAGGAGGTGCACGATCGCATCGAACCCTTCTTCCAGCATGCGCCGTTGTTCGGACGGGTGAATACCGATCATGTGGGCGTCGGTGGGCAGGGCACCCGGACCGACCCCGAGCATGAAGCGACCGCGACTCAAATGGTCGAGGAGGATGGCGCGGTCGGCGGTCCAGAGGGGGTTGTGGTAGGGGACCGAGAGCACACCGGTACCGAGCTTGATCCGCTTCGTGCGCTCGAGCGCCGTGGCGCAGAAGATCATCGGGTCGGCCACGATCTCGGTTCCGCAACTGTGGTGCTCACCGACCCAGACTTCGTCGAAGTCGAGGTAGTCGAGGTGTTCGACAAGCTTGAGGTCCCGGTGAAGCGCCGAGTTGGGGTTGTGATGGTGATCGTTGAACGGCGCCATGAAGATGCCGAATCGCATGCGCATTGGTGATCCCCTTTGTCGTCTGTGGTCCGCCGCCAACCATAGTCAAGGGTCCGGCGCGGTGCCGGGCCACGTCTTCGGCTGGTCCCACCCGCCGCTTTCGTCGGGCTTTGGACCGGCGCCGGTCGACCGAGGCCCGGTCCCGACCGGCACCCCGGTACCCGTCAGACGCGTGCGAGCGCCAGGACGGGGATGACCCGATCGCCGGCCTTGGTCTCGTACTCGCCGAACTGGGGCATCAAGGCCACCTGCTTGGCGTAGAGCTCGTCGCGCTCGGCACCGGTCAATTCGGTGACACGAACCTTGAACTTCTCGGTGCCGTACTCGAGGTCGATCTCGGGGTTGGCCACCAGGTTGTGGTACCAGGCCGGGTTGTTCGGGGCACCCGCCTTGGAGGCGAACACGACGAGACGATCGCCGTCCACGTAGCACACCAGCGGCGTCTCCCGGACTTCGCCGCTCTTGGCCCCGATGGTGTGCAGGATGACCATCGGCGCGTCGCCGAACTGGGCGACCTTGCCGCCGTTGGCCCTGAACTCGTCCATGACTTGTCTGTTCCAGTCGTTCACGGGCCGCAGCCTACTGGAGCGGCCCGCGGCCAGGTCACCGGAAGGCAGGTATGACCGTTTCGGCGATCAGGCGGGTGTTCTCTGTCACGTAGTCGGGTGGGCAGCCCTGAGAGAACATGATCGTTCGCGCTCCGGCGTCGATGTACTCGTGCAGACGGGCGATGCAGTCGTCGGGCGAGCCGGCGATCGTGTATTTCTCGACCAGCTTGGAAAAGTCCTGGTTGTACTGCTTGGAGAGCTGTTCGTTGGCCAGCTCGAGCGCACGCTGACGACTCTCGTGGACGCAGGTGAAGATGAACAGCCCCGGCTGCACCGTGCCCGCCGGACGTCCGGCTTCCTCGGTGAATCCGGCAATCTTGACCAGACTTTCCGACAGCATCTCGGGGGTGTACATGTACGGCAGCCAGCCCTCGGCATGGCGGGCGGCGCGGCGCATGGCAACATCCTTGCGGCCTGCCACCCAGAATGGGAGCCGTGGCTTCTGAATGCCGCGAGGGCTGATGGACACGCCGCCCAAGGTCGTGAATCGCCCGTCGAAGTGCACGTCCTTCTCGGTCAGGAGCTTGTCGAGCACAACCAGGGCCTCGTCGGTGCGGGCGCCACGTTCGGTCACCGGCACTCCGATGGCTTCGAACTCCTTGGGGAACTCGCCACCGACACCGACGCCGAGGCTGAAGCGTCCGTCGGAGACGACATCGAGCACCGAGGCCTGCTTGGCCAGCAGTGCGGGCGGATACAAGGGAATGAGCACGATGCCACTCATGAGCTTGATCCGCTCGGTCGCTCCGGCGGCCGCGGCCAAGGACACCATGTTGTTGGCCGTCGGGCCATGGAACATGACATGTTCGCCCGTGAGCAGATAGTCGTAACCCAGGTCCTCGGCCCGTCGAGCCTCGTCCTTGGCTCCGAACAGCAGCCGCAACGAGACACCGAACTCGATCGCTTCCCCCATGAGCTTTCCTTCCTTCAATTCGTCAGTTGCCGGTCAACTTCTTGACCAGCTTGATGCGGGTGACCTCGTGGGGAGTGGCCAAGGCGGCCATCGCCACGTCGAAGTCGGGCAGAGCGTAGACCTCGCCATCGTCGCCGATCATCACGAACCGATCGAGGCCGGCCAGGAAGGTCCGGTCGTGGCTCACGGCAATGACGGTGCCGAGGAAGCCGTCGAGCGCTTGTTCCAATGCCTCGGATGACTCGATGTCGAGGTTGTCGGTGGGCTCGTCGAGCAGGAGCACGTTGTGGCCTTCGAGCTCGAGGCACAAGATCTCGAGGCGGGCCTTCTGTCCACCGGAGAGGGTGTCGAACTCCTGGCGTGCGTGTTGAGCAAGGCCGTAGCGCGCCAGTGACTTCATGGCCTTCTCGTCCTCCTGGGTTCGATCTCTCACGATGTCGAAGGTGCCGCGACCCAGGAAGTCGGCGCGGTCGTTGATCTGGGTGAACGTGCCGACCGAGGTGCGGGGGCCGAACGAGATCCGCCCTTCGTCGGCGACGATCGTGCCGGCCAGGGCCCCGAGCAAGTGGCTCTTGCCGGTTCCGTTGGGTCCGATGAGTCCGACGCGTTCGCCGAAGTAGACCTCGTCGGAGAAGGGGAAGAACAGATCGCCGACCGACACTTGATCGAGCTGCACCACTCGACGCGCCGAGTCGGCGCCGCGCAGTTTGAGGGCGATGAATTGATCCGGCACCGGCGGTGGTGGAGGGCCGGCAGCCACGAATTTCTCCCACCGGGTTTCGGCGGCGTTGGCCTTGGTTGCGTTCTTGAAGTTCTGGGCGGCGCGTTGCTTCATGATCTTCATGTGATGGAACAGACGCCGCTCCTCGTCGGTCCACCGTTTCAATGCATCGCCGAGGAGTTCCTGCCGCTTGGTTCGAGCCTGGGGGAAGGTGGTGTAGGAGCCGCCATGGACCCAGCAGCCGGAGCCCTCGATGACGATGATCTTGGTGGCGACCGATTCCAGCAGTGCGCGATCATGGCTGACCATGAGGATGGTCGACTTGCAGGCCTTGATCTGTTCTTCGAGCCAGACTCGCGTCGGGATGTCGAGGTAGTTGTCGGGCTCGTCCAGCAACAACACGTCGGCCCCCGAGTTGAGGAGAAGATCGAGCACCAGACGCTTTCGTTCGCCGCCCGACAGCTCCGACACCAGCCGACTGTCGAAGTCCTCGATGGGCGTCTTCACGCTGCGTCGAGCTGCGGCCGCCCATTGGGCCTCGAGCTCGTAGCCGCCGAGATCGCCCCAGTCGCTGAGTGCCGTGGCGAAGGCCATGCCGTCGTCCTCGCCCGAGAGCATCGCGGCCTCGGCGGCGACCATCGTCCGTCCAGCGGTGCGCAACTCCGCCGGCGCCACTTCGATCAGCATCTGTCGAATGGTGTCGGTCGGCCGCGACATACCGACGTCCTGGGTCATGCACAGGGAACTGCCGTTGATCGAGAAGTCGCCGGCATCGGGCTCGTAGTCACGGGACAGGATGCGCAGGATGGTCGACTTGCCGACACCGTTGGCCCCGACGAGTGCGGCATGCTCGCCCGGGCTCACCCCGAAACTCACGTCGAAGAAGAGTGAGTCGGCCCCCGGCGGGGCGTATTCGAGTTCGGAGACGGCGATGCTGCTCATGGCGAGCTCATCCTGCCAGTGGCCGAGTCGGTTTCACCCTCCGCCGGGGGACGGGTTCGGTGACGATCGGGTGATGGCGCAGGATCCCCATTTCGAGGGGTACGTTGTGGAGGCCCGCTGGTTCCATCCGGCACGGTCGAGGCGGGCATGC
The DNA here is from genome assembly GCA_024641625.1 of Acidimicrobiales bacterium. Taxonomy (GTDB): domain Bacteria; phylum Actinomycetota; class Acidimicrobiia; order Acidimicrobiales; family SZUA-35; genus JAHECQ01. The sequence goes on from JAHECQ010000164.1 coordinate 5,620, forward strand.
AGGACCACTGGCGAGCAGGAGTGCGACATGGGTATTCGATTCGGCTGGCTCTCGCCGGTGATCGGCAACAGCGGAAGCGACTATCGGCCCATCGCCATGTACCAGCAGGATCACATCCTCCCCACGGCCCTGCCGCATTTCGATTCACTGTGGATCGCCGATCATTTCTACGGGTTCGATGCGAAGACCGACCCCTTCCTCGAGGGATGGACCACCCTCACCTGGTTGGCCGCCAAGTTCCCGAATGTGATGTTGTGCCACCACGTCCTGGGCCACGGGTACCGCCCTCCGGCGTTGACCGCCAAGATGGCAGCGACCCTCCAGACCTTGTCCGGCGGGCGCTTCATCCTCGGTATCGGAGCCGGATGGCGCGAGAAGGAGTATCTGGCCTACGGCTACGACTTCCCCAAGCCGTCGGTGCGCTTCGGCCAGCTCGAGGAGCTCATCCAGATCTGCCGTCTCATGTGGACCGAGCCGGAGCCGAACTTCCGGGGCAAGTACTTCAGCATCGAGGGCGCCTCGGCGCCGCCTCTCCCCGAGGTCGTTCCACCGGTCTGCATCGGCGCGTCGGGCGAGCAGATCGGGTTGCCCCTGGTGGGACGGCAGGCCGACATGTGGAACGGATTCCCCAAGGGCTCCGACGATGACTGGCGTCGCAAGGTGGACATCGTGCACACTGCGGCGGTCGGCGCCGGACGCCGACCATCCGATATCGAGATCAGCCAGACGATCGAGCATGCACTACCCGAGAGCGACGCCGAGTCGGCCGAGCTACTCGAGTTACTGGCTCGCAAGGTCGAGCTGGGTGTCCGCCATTTCGTGATGGACTTCGGACACCCGAAGACCCCGGAACACGTGGGCCGTTTCGTCGAACAGGTGATGCAGCCGCTGAAGGCGGCCAACGCCTGATCCCATCGGACCAGACGTCGGCGGCGGCTCAGGGGGCGAGGCAGATCGGTGTCCACACGAGGATGTCGTCGCCGGTCTCGCCAGCCTCCTTCACCGCGGCGGCCCGGATCTCGAAGCGCATCAGGCGACCGTTGTCCACTGCGAGCTCCTCGACCAGCTTGTGCCTGAACTGCAGGAGATCGCCTTCGAACGCAGGTCCGACGTGGTCGCAGCCGTCCCAGGCGACGACGGTGGCAATGCCCGGCAGCACTCGGCTGAGGGACGATTGGGCGAGACCTTGCACGTGGCCGCCGTAGACAAGACGTTTGCCGTAGATCGACACGGTGCTGTCGCGGTGGACGAAGGCCTGGTTGAACGTCAGCCGGGCCAACGACGGGGCGAGATCGACGTGATCACGCATGGCGTCGGATCGCTCCTCGCCCACTGCCCAGTCGGTGGCCGGGAGATGGCCGAGATCCCATTGCGGGGCCAACGCGGCGACCTCGGCGAGGGGCACGGGGTCAGAGGGTCCGGGGATCTCATCGGCGTGGCCAGGGACAGGTCCTCGGCTGGCCACCAGCGCACACCGTTCGTAGCGAACGACCGGTCCGTTCTCGCCGACCGTTTCGATGCCCAACCACACCTTGCCCCGGTGCTGATCGCCCTTGGGCCTGCCATCGGCGAGCCCCAGCACGGTGGTGGTGGTGCGCAGCGTCTCACCCACCTCGACGGTACGAAGGATGCGAACCGACCGGTAGTAGAGGTTGGCGATGGCCTTGCGTGTGGCGTTGGTGGTCTGACCGATCGAGTACTGCATGGCAAGCGCCGGATAGACGAGCGCTCCGTCGGAGCCGCTGAGGGCCGCATACATGCGCCGATCGGCGGATGCGAGATGCTGGTCGCCGGTGATCATCCGGTAGGCCACGTTGTCAGCCTCGGTGACCGTGACCGGCGGAAGGGGCGGAATGGTCATCCCCTTGGTGAACTCGTCGTAGTACGGACCGTCGTTGTTGCCGTTGCTCATGGCGCCCGAGTGTAGAAGACCGTTCTGCCGGCTGGAGACCTCGACGCACTGGTGGTTTAGCGTGGGGGTGTGGACACCATCACCTCGCTTGCTGTCGAACTCGCCTCGGGAGCGGTCACCGCTCGCCAACTGATCGAGGATGCGCTCGATCGTATTCAGGATCCCGCCGGCGAGGGGTCCCGCGCCTTCCTGTCGGTCGCAGCCGATCGGGCCAGGGCCACCGCCGATGGCATCGACGCCATCCGGGCGGGCGGAGGAGTGGTGCCGCCATTCGCCGGTCTCCCATTCGCGGCGAAGGACCTCTGCGACATCGCCGGGGAGGTCTCGACGGCCGGCTCGACCGTGCTCGCCGATCGTCCTGCGGCCATGACCGACGCACCGGCCCTGGCCAGGGTCGTCAACGCCGGGTTCGTCGTGATCGGTCGGACCAACATGACCGAGTTCGCCTATTCCGGGTTGGGGCTGAACAGTCACCACCCTGCGCCGGCGAGCCCCTGGCAGCGGGCCGAGAACCGCCGGATCCCGGGGGGCTCGTCCTCGGGGACCGGGGTGGCCATCGCCGACCGCATGGCCGTCGCCGGGTTGGGCACCGATACCGGCGGGTCGTGTCGCATCCCGGCATCGTTCAACGGAATCGTCGGCTACAAGCCCACCGCCCGACGGGTGCCCCTGGAGGGCATCGTGCCCCTGTCGAGGTCACTCGACTCGGTCGGCCCGTTGGCCCGCACGGTCGAGTGCTGTGCGATCGTGGACGATCTCTTCGCCGGTGGCGACGGCTCCGGCGTTCCGACGCCGCGTGCGGCGGGGACCATCCGCTTGGCGGTCCTGGACGACTTCGTCCTCGACGGTCTCGACGAACCCACGGCCGCGGCGTTCGCTACGGCCCTCTCGACGCTGTCCTCGGGCGGCATCA
>JAHECQ010000165.1:0-930 GCA_024641625.1 Acidimicrobiales bacterium
ACCCTTGCTGAACATCAGCGGCTCCGGCGGCGATCTGCGGAAGTCGTTACCCCACCGGTCTCCACTCAACGAGCACTTCGACGTGGTGCATTACGACCAACGCGGCCTGGGACAGACCTCAATTCCCGATGGCCCCTACACCATGGCGGACTACGCCGATGACGCCGCCGCGCTGATCGACGCCATGGGTTGGCGCCGGGCCCACGTCGTGGGTACCAGTTTCGGGGGCATGGTGGCACAGGAACTGGCCTTGCGACACCCACAGCTGATCGATCGCCTGGTGCTGAACTGCACCTCGCCGGGCGGCCCGTTGCCGTCCTTCCCGCTCCACGAGCTCGAGAAGCTCGACGTCGAGGCCCGTGTGGAGGTGAAGCTCGCGCTCCTGGACAACCGGTGGGATCCCGGAGCTCCCGAACCCATCCCCGGCCTGGGAAACTTCTACGACATCCTCGTGCAGCGCCAGCGAGCCGAACTCGGTGGCGAGGCGGCTCGTGGCTATCGTCTCCAGCTGGCGGCGCGAGCCGATCACGACACCACCGCACGACTCACAGGGATCACGGCCAAGACGCTCGTCTGCGCCGGCGAGTTCGACGATCAAGCCCCGGTGCGCAACAGCGAGGCGTTGGTCGAGGCGATCCCGAACGCCGACTTGCGGGTCTTCCAGGGTGGTCACCTCTTCCTGATGCAGGATCGCACCGCCTTTCCCTCGATCATCGAGTGGCTCAACGACTGACCGACGCGCCCGACCTGCCAGCCGGTCCAGGTCGTCAACGGCAGCGACGTGCGATCGATGCAAGAAGCGCAGGCCGGTGGAGGACGGGTGATGGACCGGGGACTGTGGGGTTTCCTCCCCCGCCCGCCGAGCCGTTCACACTCCTGAGGCCGGCCCATAGGGCCAGACGGGAGTCTCGCCTGGGGGCAGTTCGACCT
>JAHECQ010000165.1:940-4033 GCA_024641625.1 Acidimicrobiales bacterium
GCCCTGGTCCCCCACTTCTGCGAACGCGGCCGCGTACACCTCGGGCGGAACCCGGCCCTCGGTGAGCAGGGTTCGGGTGAAGGTATGGACGGCTTGCTCGTCGGCGCGGTCGAACGACGGTTGTTCGCCTCGCTCGATCGCATCCACCACGCTCTGGCTGACACCGGCCTGGAGCGCAAGACGCGAATGGGCGTACCACTCGAAGTTGGAGCGCCAGTGTGCGCCCACCGTGCAGACTGCCAGCTCGAGCAACCGGTTGTCGATGTCGGTGTCGAACCGCAGCGCCTCACCAAGAGCCACGACCTTGCGTCCGGTCTTGGCCGCAGTGAGCGCAGCGTTGAACGGGCCCACGAGCCCGCCCTCGGCGTTGATGAATCGCGACGCATCGCCCCGCTTGCCATTGACGACGTTGTCCCACACCTCCTGCTGTTCGGGCGTGAGGTTCTCGTTCGGGATGAAGGGGAGACGTGACATGCAGCGGACGCTACCAGGGGTCGATCGACGGTCGCTTCTTGTCCCCGGCCCGCCATCCCGACGCCTGGTTCGATCCCGATGCCGTGAGCATGGTCATGATCCAACGTCGCGTGTCGACGGGGTCGATCACGTCGTCGATCTCGAAGTGGTCGGCCAGGCTGACACCTTTCCCCACTTCATACATACGGGCGACCCGGTGCTCGAACTCGGCGAGTCGCTCGGCCGGGTCCTCGATCGCGGCCAGTTCATTCCGATAGCCGAGCTTCACTGCACCTTCGAGGCCCATGCCACCGAACTCGCCCGTGGGCCAGGCCACCGTGAACATGCCTGCCTTGAAGTCCCCGCCCGCCATCGCCTGGGCACCGAGTCCGTAGCCCTTGCGAAGCACGATCGTGCACATCGGGACTTCGACGTTGGCTCCGGTCACGAACATCCGGCACGCGTGACGAACCAGCGCCGTCTTCTCGACCTCGGGCCCGACCATGATGCCGGGCGTGTCGCAGAAGTTCACGATCGGAATGTCGAATGCATCGCACAGCTGCATGAACCTGGAGGCCTTGTCGGCGCCATCGGCATCGATCGCCCCGGCCAGGTGGGTCGGGTTGTTGGCGATGATCCCCACGGGGTGCCCCTCCACTCGGGCAAAGGCCGTGATCATGCCCAGCCCGAAGTTGCGGCGGATCTCCAATACCGAATCGACGTCGAACGTCTTCTCGATGACCTCGCGCACGTCATAGATGCGCAGTCGGTTCTCGGGAATGACATGGCGCAGCAGGCGTTGATCGTGTGCTTCCCAGGCCGGCACTGCACCCTGGAAGTACGAGAGGTACTTCTTGGCCACGGCAACCGCTTCGGCCTCGTCCTCGACGAGGATGTCGATGACCCCGTTGGGTTCTTGGACCTCGACGGGCCCGACCTCGGTGGGATGGAAGACACCGAGCCCCCCGCCTTCGATCATCGCCGGACCGCCCATCCCGAGATAGGAGTCTCTGGTCGAGATGATGACGTCACAACAACCGAGCAGGGCGGCGTTGCCGGCAAAGCAGTAGCCACCGTTGATGCCGACCATCGGCACCCGCCCACTCAGGCCGGCCCAAAGCGTGAACGCCGGCCCGTCGAGGCCGGCCACGACGGTGCCCTCGGTGTCACCGGGGCGGCCGCCACCGCCCTCGGCGAAGAGCACCACGGGCAGCTTGAGCCGATGGGCCAGGCCGAACAGACGATCCTTCTTGCGGTGATTGTTGTGGCCCTGCGTACCGGCCAGCACCATGTAGTCGTAGCTGACCACCATGCACGACGCGTCGTCGCCGAAGAGGTCGCCGTTCACCGACCCGATGCCCCCGACCAGGCCGTCCGCCGGTGTCTTCTCGATGAGCTCCTGCAGGCTTCGACGCTTCCGTTGGGCTGCGACCACCAAGGGACCCCATTCGACGAAGCTGCCCTCGTCGACGAGATCGTCCAGGTTCTCGCGCACGGTGCGCCGGCCCGACTCGTGCCGACGCCTGACAGCCTCGGGGCGATGCTCGTCGAGTCCATAGGCGTGTCGGGTGATCGCCTCGGCCAGATCCGGTCGGATCGCATCAAGATCGACGGCACGTTCGGCTTCGACGGCCCCGACCGACACGTCGGCTGCCTCGACGAACACCAGGGCGTGGCCCTCGAACACGGCATCGCCACCCTGAACGTTGACCCCTCGAACGATTCCGCTGAGCGGCGCGATGATGACGTGCTCCATCTTCATGGCTTCCATGATCAGCAATTGGCTCCCCTGCCGGACCTCGGAGCCTTCGGTGACGTCGATGCTCACCACCGTGCCCTGCATCGGTGCGGGGATGGCCGTTGTGCCATCAGGAGCGCCGCCGGCGGGGGCGACTCCGACGCGTTCGGAGCGCTGTCTGCCCAGCGCCAGCACCGCCAGAGGATCCGACGCATCGACGCGAACGCCGGCGAGTTGGCGCTCCGGGGACGATGCCGCGGCGGGCGAGTCGGCCGCTGCCGCCGCTTCGATGAGTGCGGCAGCATTGGCAGCGATGAAGGAAGTCGACACGTCGTTCGCCACCACCGCCGGGTGCGCGATCAACTCGGCCAGGAACGATGCGTTGGTCGGCACCCCCTCGATGTCGAACTCCTCGAGCGCTCGTTTGGCGCGAACCAGCGCTGCGGGGAGGCCACCTGTGCGGACGTGGACGATGACCTTGGCCAGCAACGAGTCATAGGCGGGCGACGTGGTGTAACCGGTGTATCCGTAGGTGTCGGTTCGAACACCCAACCCCGAAGGGATGTCGAAGCGACTCAGTGTTCCACCCGCCGGTCGGGCGGTGCCATCGGCATGCATGGTCTCGGTGTTGACCCGGAGTTGGACAGCCTGGCCGACCGGTGCCGGGCTCTCGGCCAACCCGAGCTGGGCAAGACTCGATCCTCCGGCCAGCATCAGCTGGGACTGCACCAGGTCAACGCCGGTGATCGCCTCGGTGACGGGGTGCTCCACCTGCAGACGGGCGTTCGCCTCGATGAAGTAGAAGGCGCCACTGGCACGATCGACCAGGAACTCGAAGGTCCCGAGACTCCGGTAGTCGACGCGCTGGGCCAGTCGGATCGCCGCATCGAGCAACCCGGCGC
>JAHECQ010000165.1:4043-8387 GCA_024641625.1 Acidimicrobiales bacterium
GCAACGACTCATCGAGCCCCGGCGACGGAGCCAACTCCACTACCTTCTGATGCTGTCGCTGCAGGCTGCACTCTCGTTCCCAAAGGTGGGTGACCACCCCTGCACCATCGCCGATCACCTGCACCTCGATGTGGCGGGCATCGACCACCAGCTGCTCGGCATAGACGTCGCTCCGGCCGAACGACGCACCCGCCTCGGATTGGCAGCGTTCGTAGGCGGCGGCGACGTCGGCAACGTTCGTGACCGGTCGCATGCCCCGGCCACCGCCGCCGGCGACGGCCTTGAGCATCACGGGGCCGTGGGCCGCCACGAAGGCCTCGGCCTCGGCGACCGAGGTCAGCACTTCGCTGCCGACGAGCACCGGCACACCGATCTCGGTGGCCAGGACTCGGGCAGTCGCCTTGTCACCGAAGAGCCCCAGCGTCCTCGGCGTGGGCCCCACGAACGTGATGCCGGCGGTCTCGACGGCGGAGGCAAAGTCGGCGTTCTCGCTCAGGAATCCGTAACCGGGGTGGATGGCGTCGCATCCGTGCTCGCGTGCGACGGCGATCAGCTGCTCGATGTCGAGGTAGGCGGTCGCGCCCCGGCCGCTCAGCTCGACGGCCTGATCGGCCTTGGCCAGATGAAGCGAGGCCGAGTCATCAGCCGGAGCAACGGCCACCGTCTCGATTCCCAGTTCGGCCGCAGCGCGCAGAATACGGCACGCGATCTCGCCACGGTTGGCGACCAGGAGTTTGCTCAGCGGTGCAGCACGGGTCATGGGGCGAGTGTGTCACAGCGCCCGACCACTGCACCTAATGGGACCAATCGCTGCCCATTGGGGAACCAACCGCCGGTCAGCGGATCTGACGTCGGGCTGTCCGGTAGAGCACGAGGTAGTAGGTACCGGCCACGGTCGACAGCACGAAACGGAGCAAGGTTCCAGCAGGGTCACCATCGATGACGGCCTGCGCCACCCACCACGCACCAAGCGCCACGACCCCCATCATGACGATGAATGCAGCAGCACTGGTGAGTCCCCAGCCGGACCTTGCTCGCTTCTCCCTCCACGGGAACGTAGTTGTGTGTCGACGAACGCTCACGGACTCGACCATAGGATTCGACGCTCCTGCTCGGCGAGAGGCGAGTTGCTCCCCGGTGAGCTTGCCCACCGGGAGCCACCGCCGGCCACGGGCTACAGTCAACCCATGGACGTCACCAAGACCCTGCACTGGAACGACACCGATGTCGAAGTTCACAAGATCGTCGTCGGCCCGGTCGCCAACAACGTCTTCGTCATCCGCTGCCGGCACACCGGCGAGGCAGTCCTGCTCGACGCGGCCAACGAACACGAGCGGTTGCTCGAACTGGCCACCCAGCTCGGTGTGCGAACGATCCTCGAGACCCACGGCCATTGGGATCACATCCAGGCCATTCCCGCCGTGCGCGACGCCGGTTTCGAGGTTGGCGTCACTGCGGCGGATGCCCACATGCTTCCCAGCTACGACTACATCCTCGACGACGACACGATGATCGAGTTCGGGAACCTGCGCCTGCACACCGTCACCACGCCCGGGCACACGCCGGGCTCGATCTGCTTCAAGCTCGTCGACAAACCGCTGTTGTTCACCGGCGACACCCTCTTCCCCGGCGGACCCGGCAACACCGGCTACGAGGGCGGCGACTTCAACGCCATCATTGCATCCATCGATGCACGGCTCTTCACCTACACGCCCGACACCATCGTTCTGCCCGGCCACGGCGACAACACCACCATCGGGAGCGAGCGGCCCCATCTGCAGGAATGGGTCGACCGGGGCTGGTGAGCACCAGGAACATCCTGACCTCGGTCCTGGCCACGTTGTCCATGTGCCGCGGGCGCTGGATACTTGCCGCCGATGACCCGCACCGAAGCTGCCTCGCCATCGAGACAGGCCTCGGCCCGTGAGACGCTGGCCATCCCCGCGTTCCGGCGGGTCTTTCTCGCCTCCTTCGCTTCGAGCGTCGGTCGCTGGATGCAGAATGTCACCCTTGGCGTCCTCACCTGGGACCTGACCCACGACCCCGCCTTCACGACGTTCGTGAACTTCGCCCAGCTGTTCCCGCTGCTTGCGCTCAGCATCATCGGCGGCGGGCTCGCCGACACGCTCGATCGCCGCAAACTGTTGATCGTCACCCAGGCCTGGCAGGCGGGATGGGGCATTCTGCTGGCTCAGCAGGTGATGGACGATCACATCTCCCGCCACATGCTGCTACTCATCGTGCTGATGATCGGGATCGGGCAGGCCTTCTTCGCCCCAGCGTTCACGGCCGTGGTTCCGAGTCTGGTCGGCCCCGAACACCTGTCGGCTGCGATTGCCCTCAACTCGATGCAGGTGAACGGCAGTCGTGTCATCGGTCCCGCGATCGGCGCCTACATGGCGTCGCGTTTCGGCAACAGTGAGGTCTTCATGGTGAATTCCCTCAGCTACGTCATCATCATCATCACCTTGATGACCGTGACCATTCCCAGGACGACGGCTGGTGCCTTGTCGGCATCGGCCCGACTGTTGGGCGGGCTGCGCCTGGCGCGCCGTTCACCCCAAGTTGGTCGCCCACTCGGCATCATGGTGTGTTTCTCCCTCTTCTGCCTGGCCTTCATCGGATTGATGCCGGTGATGGCCGATCTCAATCTGGGTGTCGAGGCCAAGAGTCAGACCTACGGAAACCTCTACGCCTGCTTCGGACTGGGCGCGCTCGCCGGCGCCGGGAGCGTTGCCACCATTCTCCTGCGGGTACCTCGCGAACTCATCGTGCGAGTGTCCCTTGCCCTGTTCGCGGTGTCACTGGCATTGCTGGCCGTACTGCGCTCTCCTGGTCCGGCCTATCCGACCCTCTTTGCCGTCGGGCTCTTCTACTTCACCATGCCCACGGCCCTGAGCACCTATCTCCAGATGCATCTGGCAGAAGAGGTGCGTGGCCGGGTCATGGCCCTGTGGATCGTGTCGTTCGGAGGGGTGATCGCCATCACCAACCTCTTCTCCGGCTGGCTCGCCGAGCGCACCTCGGTCACCACCGTGCTCCTCGGTGGAGCGGTGGCGGCCGCCGTCTTGGCCCTGGTCGTCCGACTCGAGCCGGGCCCCATCGTGGGCGATGAGCTGACGGGGACCAGGTCGGTCTGACCGCGACGATCACGAACCGACGGCATCGAGTTCAGCGTTTCCAACGGTCGGCGAAGTCGGGATGTGCGTGAGCAAGCTGGATCAGGTCCGCATCGGCCTCGGAGGCATCACCGAGACTGGCGAGGCGGCCATAGCCTCTGAAGGTCGTCTTGGTCATGTGCACCGCGAGCTCCGGGAGCCCAACCAACCGATCAGCCCAACGGGCCACCGCGACGTCGAGTTCCTCGACGGGCACACACTCATGGGCGACCCCCCAGTCGGCGGCGGTCGAACCGTCGATGCGCTCGGCCAGCATCACCAGTTGACGGGCTCGGGCCATGCCGATTTCTGAGATCAGGCGAGGGATGGCAGCCCAGGTCAGTGGTACCGCCAACTCGACCTCCGGGAGATGCCAGCGGGTCTCGGGCGTGGTGATGCGGAAGTCGCAGGACATGGCGAAGCACATCCCGCCACCGATGGCGTGGCCTTGGACCCGAGCAATCGTGGGGATCTCGCAGTCCTCGATCGCCCGACATGCCCGTCGCCCGAGATGGGCGTACCACCTCTTTCCTCGCGTGGTCGTCGGTGCATCGGGATCCGGCTCGGGCCTGCGATCGGCGCCGGCGCAAAACGATCGTCCCCGGCCGCCGAGGACGATCACCTTGGCATCGTGTTCGCGGTCCATTCCCCGGAACAAGTCACCGACTTCACGCAACACGACGGAGTCGACTGCATTCAGCTTGTGCGGTCGATCCAGCCAGACGCGAAGAACGTCGCCGTCACGTTCGGAGTCGAGCGTTTGGTACGTTTCGGTGATCGGATCTCCCATGGGGGCACCGTAGTCGGGCGACCCGGACCTTGGCGGCTCCGGGCGGAGAAGCCCTCGGCCTTCGGTTCCCCCCTGACCGATGTCCCCGGCGTCGGCAATTTCTACTATCCAACCAGTACAAATTACGACGCCCTGTTCAGTAGACTCCTGACATGAGCCCTTCGCCAGGACCGGAGCTGTCGTCCGGCATCTCGTCTGCCTCCCGCCCGCCACTGTTCGTCATCGACGACCTGCACGTCAGCACGATCGGCGATGCACCAACCCCGATTCTCAAGTGTGTCTCCCTCACCGTGCACGAGGGGGAGATCCACGCCCTGATGGGTCCGAACGGCTCGGGAAAGTCGACGCTCGCCTCCACCTTGCTCGGTTCGCCCGACTACCAGGTGACCAGTGGCC